>DAOTAZ010000037.1:0-15425 GCA_035382965.1 Chitinispirillaceae bacterium
CAAAGGGGACAATGTAACGGTTTTTGTTTGTATCGAGTTCCTGAAGATATGTGTAACGCCGCCACTTATTCTCGGCAGACTGATTGCCGTACGTGGAACGGTATGTAGCGCCATTATCGTAATCCCAGATGACATTTTTGGCGGCGAAATCGGCGAACAGATCACCGAATTCATAAATATCCCACCCGCCATTAGCCATCATTGTTTCGATAACATCATTTTTTGCATTATTCCAGATATCGTTGATAAACTGAATTCCTTCTTTCTCTTTGAGGTATTCAAGAAATTGCCAGTTACAGTAACGGCACCTGTGGCTTCCCCAGTAAAGGTTAGCCATTCGTGTGTACATCTCTGTGCAATGGGGATTGTTTGGGTACAACTGATGAGGCATCCAGTTGGCATGACACTCCCAGAACCAGCCAACGTAATTCTCTCGTCCGCTGCCTCTGAATCCTCCTGTTACACCCTGAAGAGCATGACAGAATTCATGTGCCAACCCCCAGTTATCTGACAACCCCCCCACACCCATCCACATTCCGGGGTGCCCCTGAGTATCTAGTCCTCCATAAAGTCCGCTTTCGATGATACAAAGATTGATTTTGTAATTTGGATTGCGGGTTAACACCTTCGGGCAGAAGTTTTTCTGATTTACATAGAAATCAAGCACATTTTCAAGCTGGTTTAAACCTTTTTGTGCCTGAGCTTGAGTGCAGGAATACTGACTGGAATACCACACCGCGAAATGATCGGACTCATAGCAAGCATTCCAGTCAGGGTCACCACCGCTGCGGGGAGGTTTTCTCAGTGTCCAGACATCTGCAAAGAGATAGTTAACTGCAACCAAAACCAGAACTGCGAATTTAACCATTGCTGAAAGCATATTAAGCCTCTTGAATTGATGGTTTCCAGAATAGCCCGATACATCTAATCTAAACAAATAAAGCAATAAAGTGTGGCCGGGACTCCAGAAATCGTTGAGTGTTTACTCAACATCAGTGCGTATTTACGATGGTTTTTTCAATGAGATAATCCTTGTCGAAGTAGAAATACATAATACAAGACACTTCTGTATCTTTTTACTATTCCATACAGATTGATGGAAAGGCTATTTGGTTTTATTGAGGTCACAACAGCAGAAAAGCATTAAGATTCAACTATTTTTTATTATGGCATTCCAATTGCATAAGAACCGCTACGAAACACTTTTCAAAGGAAACAAAGAATGAAGAAGACGTTCCTGATTCTGATACTTGTTGCGATTACAGGAAGTCAGGCGGATGGTTGGAGGAGAACCACACATCTGATAGGTGTTCCTTTTATCGCCGGGTCAGGTATTTATGCTGATGTAAAAATGCTGCAGGATGCTGATCATACATCAACAAAGGCTGCGGCAATTACAAATCTCAGTCTCCTGGCTGCTCAGGCTTCTCTGGGATCATTGATGTTGTTTGGTATCGATGATTCTCCTGTGGTAAGAATATTGCATCGTGTTGTTGGCATATCACTAATTGCATCGGGAGTATGGATAAGCACTGCCGGAACACTTGATAGGGGAGTAGAAAAACCGACCCGGATAGCGGCCTATGGCCATACCGGGTTGGCGGCGGTGCCTCTTATAATTTTCAGTTTCTAACCTGTTTATGCAGGAGTGTGGTAACTGTAAAATTGACAAAGGCCGTTTTTCCGGGAACTCTTCGCCTGTGGGTTTGTTATTCTCCCTGTTCTTCGGGGGAGCGGCCTTTTTTATGTGCCTCTGCTGATAAGTAAATCCCTGAATCACCAGCGGAATAGGAATTTGACCCGGTTCCTTTTATTAAAGGGATTCCAGAAGTGATCCCAGTTGAAAGCATACTCTTTGGATGGTTTGTTGATTACCGGATTGTCACCTGCAATTGCTTCTTTTACCGGAGTCCCGTCATTCCAAAGTCCCATAAATCTTTGCTCTTTGCTGCCGGATCCAAGGGCAACAATTTTCCCCTGTTCTGAACCGTTGAATGTGTAGTCAGAAAGAGCGTCAAAATACCTGAATATGGCGTAATGATCGAATCCGTTCATCCGCCCCCATTTGTACTTTGGGCCGAACGGGACTCCGTGTTCAGCCTCGAGCACACATTTATGCGACCTGGATGTATCACTTCGTATGGTAATAAAATCCTTTTCGGTATTACTGATACCTATAGTTTCAAAGAGGTGCTTTCCCAGACGGGGATCATTGACATTGTCGTCTTCATATACCTGAACGACAAGTTTGACATTAGAAGGATATTCCCGAAGCTCCTTATCTGTAATACCGAAGACAAAATGAGGGGCCATCAGGAACATAAAGACACTTTCGCTGCCCCATCCCAGCGTTGTCATGGCTTTCAGGGCCAATGCAGGGATTGCACCGGCGCCAAAAGAGTGTCCCACAAATCCTACCCTCTTTGTATCAATTTTTCCTCTGAGTTTCTCTGCTCCATAGAGCATTTTCTGGTACATTTTTCTATAGGAAGGGCCCTGACCGGGAAATGACAGCAGACGGTAGGCAGGGAACAATACACAGTAACCTCTGGATGCAATGTGTTTCAGGAAAGGCTCATAATTTGAAGGATCCCCTACGCCCATTCCATGGAAAAACACAATCAGCGGCAGAGGCCCGGAAGCATCAGGAATAAAGGCGAAAGTGCTGTTAGAGAACTTTTTGGATTGGTAGAGGGTATCGATTATTACACTGTAAGGCCCATCGGTGCCGTAGCCTGAGTCAGGAGGTAGAACTGATTCGGAACTGCATTCACCCGGTAGTGAATAACAACAAAGGGCCAGAAGACAGGAAAATAGATGCATTGATGTTGATTCAGGCAGTATTCTTTAATATTTTAAGCAAAATCTGGATGTCAGCAGGAATTTCGCAGATCAGCATGGGAATACACGCCGGTCGTGGAAACCAGGTTTTCGAGTAAAATATACTTTTTCCTGTGCTTAGAGTGGAAGAGAGGGATTTGAAATTATCTGTTCCCCAATGTTCCCCAGATTTTACTTTTAAATGAACTAATGTGGGTTCATATAACACCAATAATTCTGATAAGCCTGCATAGATACCTTAACAGCGCTGATTTTATTAACGAAATATATTTTCGAACTGTTTTCGAATACTTCTAAGTCATTTATTTAACAATATTTAAAGCCGTTGGAGTTCATCTATGTTCAAAAAGTTACTTATTGTTACTGTTCCTCTTATTTTTGCTTTCAGTACTTTTGCTGAAATGACCTCCTGCAAGTTCAATTTCGGTACAGACTGGGATTTTATCCATAATAACCAGGGCACAAGTGCTGCTCAGGCTGTTGATTACGTTACAATATGGCTTAATGACCCCGAATTCAACATTTACTGGCACGGGGACATGGTGAAATACTGTAGGAACAACAATAAAACACCGGTTTTTTATGCCTACATTATTGCTAAGGCGTCAGGACTGGGAGATGGTGATGTGGGGGGGAGGCTCACTACAGAGGGTGCAGCCTGGCTTAAAAACAATTTTAACACTGTTAAAAGCAGATATCAAAACTATGCATCTAACATCGCTAACCAATATGGAAAAGATAAACCCTGTATCTGGCTTATGGAACCGGATTACTATCAGTACTTTTCCGGTCCCCAGTCTGTTAAGCTCAGTTTCTCAGATGCAGCGAATTATATGAATGAACTTATTACCATTATCAAAGCTCAGCTTCCAAATGCTTTGATCTCTCTTGATATTTCCCCCTGGAACAATGATCAGTCATCCTGGCTTGGTGCTTTTGATCTTTCAAAATTCACGTTTCTGCATACTTCCGGCGGACGCACTGAAGCTGGGAACAGCCGTATAAGAATGGATAATGGTAATGATGTTACCTGGGCGGGTATCAGCCAGCTTTCTGGAAAGCCGATTATTGCAGATGACGGGTATGGTACAGGAGGAGGCTCAACCGGTCATGACAACACATGGGATGATGTTAACAATCTGAAAGCCAGAATAGCGGATGGAGTCATTGCGATAACTCAGAAATCTCCAAGAGCAGACTGGGGTGGCACTATAAACAACCTTAAGTCTTCACTGGCAAGCCAGACTGTAAAGTGTTTCGGAAGTTCCGGCCCGACTACATTTTCTCTTGAGATTACCACTGGAACTGGTGGTACAGTATCAAAGAACCCAAATAAGACCAGTTATGATAAGGGCGCACAGGTAACGCTTACAGCTCAGCCACAGAATGGTTATGTATTTGAAAAGTGGTCAGGTGATGCTTCCGGGACAAACGCTACTATTACAGTAACAATGGACGGTGATAAAAAGATAACTGCCTCATTCAAACAAATTCCTTCCAATGAATTCACATTAACGGTAAATATTGTCGGCTCAGGAACGGTTACCAAAAATCCGGATCAGTCCTCCTACACCGGTGGAACAGCGGTGACTCTTACTGCAAATCCAACCCCGGGTAGGAGTGTTTTCAGTGGATGGAGCGGAGGCGCTTCCGGTACAAATCAAACAGTTACCATTACTCTGAATTCAAACCAGACCGTTACTGCTACTTTTACCGATACTGCAACAGTTCAGGAAATCAAGGTTGAGGCCGAGGACTTTACATCCAAGTCCGGAGACAACATAGTGGTCGAGGATAAGGGTACCCATAAAAATATTGGTTATATCGAAGCGGGTAACTCAACAACCTATAAGGTAGACATTTCCAAATCAGGGAAGTATGCGTTTAGCTTCAGAGTAGCTACAGCTCAGGATAATGGGTCATTTTCAGTTTCGGTTGATGGTTCGAATAAAGGCACTGTCTCGTTTACCAACACAGGTGACTGGCAGCAGTATGCTATGAAGGAATTACAGGGAACAGTGGATATGGAGGCTGGTCAGCGTACAATCCAGCTTACTTACAATGGCGCGATGAATTTGGATTACTTTATCATAACTCTGATGAGTACTCCTGTTGCTCACAACCCTGTAAAAATCAATCCTTCAGAGATAAAAACCTTCTCCACTGAAACAGGTTTCAGAGCTGTCCTTCCGGCATCTCACAGTTTCAAATCCTATTCACTTGTTAACCTGAACGGACGGATTGTCCGGAGCGGACATATTTCTGCTCAGACAAGAAACATTGATTTTAAAAACCTGAACCAGGAAGTGATGATCCTGCGTCTTGAAGGAAAAGACGGTATGAGGGTTGTCCGACCTGCGGTTGTCAGATAATTTGTAAATTAACGAAGATGATTTTTTATGGTGAGCTTGTTTGAGCTCACCTTTTTTAATGCCCGGTAAAGGGTGCATTCGTTTGGTACAAGTCACACTCTCACAGTGTATATCTTTCCTATAAAACAGAAATCATTCATCCAGCCCCGGAAACGGGAAGCCGGTCCTGCTTTTAGAACCCGGGGAACTGCTTTATCTTACAGCATCGATAAGATCCCGTTCGCTCCATGTATACGCGGCCACTGCTATCGCGCGGGAGGGGAGATCTATCTCGTTTTTTATTGAAACCAGTTCATCGATACTGGAAAGGAAGATATCTGTAAGAGCGGGATCAAAGTGGGTACCTTTGCCTTTTTTGATGATTTCACAAGAGACATCGACAGGGTAAGATGATTTGTATGGTCGCTTTGAAGTAAGTGCGTCGAAGATATCACATAGTGCAACGATTCGTGCGTGTACAGGAATGGCTTCACCTTTGAGTCCCTCAGGATAACCGGTCCCATCCCATTTCTCATGATGATACAGTGCAATATCTCTGGCCAGCTTTAAAATCCGAGCCTTTGAATTTTGCAGGATTTCTGCGCCGATGATTGTGTGTTTTTTGACAATTTCGAACTCTTTCCTGGTAAGTCTGCCGTTTTTAAGGATTATTCTGTCAGGGATTCCGATTTTCCCCACATCGTGCATCGGAGTTGCGAAACGGATGTGTTCAACCTCCTCTTTGGAGAAATTCAGTTTTTCGGCGACCTTTGCACAGTAACGACTCATCCTGTGGATATGATTCCCGGTTTCGTTGTCTTTGTATTCACTTGCGAGGACAAGTCTGTGAATGGTGTCCTGGTAGGCGTTTTGGAGATCCCGGTTGGTTTTATTGAGGCTCTCAACAATGGTGCGCAGGTCCGAGGCATATTTCTCGAGCTGCTCATTGGTTATTGTAAGGGCTTTACGGTTTTCGGCAGACCGTTTACGCAACAGACTCAGTTTATCCCGGCAGACCTTCAGTTGGGTTCTTGACTTCTTAAGCCGCTTTTCCAGATCGATTCTCTTTTGCTTTTCCTTCATATAAAGAGCGTTCAGTCTGAGGAGCTCTTCACTGGAATAAGCGATGTCATCCATATTCAATCCTTTAATATCTGTTCTATTTTATCAATAAGAGTAAGGGGGCTGAATGGTTTCTCGATAAAGTCATCAGCACCTGCTCCAAGCGCATCCTCTTTCCGGCATTTCGGGGATCCGGTAAGTACAATCACACTGCATTCAGCAAGCCTGGGATTTTTTCTGATCTGTCTTGTTGCCTCCAGGCCATCGATACCCCCCGGCATCGCGAAATCCATGATAATAATGTCGGGATTATGTTTTGATGCCAGGTCTAAAGCTTGTGTACCGGTAGATGCTTCAATTACTCTGAGGTCCTCATACTCCAGAGTCATCCGGACCAGTTTTCTCAGTTCCTTTGTGTCATCAACAATAAGTATTGTCCGCATAGATCGATAAATTTTTGACAGAGTAAGATTTTTCCTACACACCCTAAGATTCATGATTTCAGAGTACAGGGATAAACCGACAGGACAGAAGGGCAGGTAAAGACGGAAAAAACCGGACAGAAAAAAGATAATTTGCCCGAAAACAGGTAATCCGCGCCTCTGAGTTTATAATTGTACAAATATATTATCTAAAAAATCAATATCCATTTTGACAAGGCATATAAATTTTGTATATTACAACAGATTGTGCTTCTTTCTGTGTTAATGTACTAAGTGTTGTATGTAGATAGGAGATATGTACTTAAACAGATTTGCTGATGTTATACTTGACAGGCTGCCGCGACAGAAATGGAACTCTTTAAGCCGCCTTATCAGCTCCCTTACTTTCCCCTGTATCGGTTCACCGATAAGATTCAGAACCAGGGGTTTCACCCTGAGGGAGTACGACTTAGAGAATGCACCTGAAGAAATTATTGAACGTTATTTCAAATTCTGTTATCCGCCTGATGAGATCAAGAATCCGGAAGAGGAGTTTGAGATTGACAAGCAGTATCTGCCCTCTGCTCAGACATTCATAGTGACCAGAGACAGCGATCAGAAAATCGTGGGATGTCTTCAGCTGGTTTACCGATCAGAAAAGGTGAAACTGCCGGTGGAGTTTGCCCGGATTTTCAAAAATGAAAGCGACAGATGTGAGAGCAGCAACGTTCTGGACTCTCTGCCAGCAGGAAAGAAAACGGAGTTTTACCGTTGCAGAAAGGGGAAGGATTTGACTGGAGCCGAATCTGCAATTGTGGTCCCTATGCTTTTCAAAGCCGGCTTTATAAAGACAATTCAGGAAAAAGTGGACTATTGCCTGCTTTCATATTATAAAGAGAACTGTATGCTTAGAAATTTATATACCAGAAAACTTGCATTTAAACCCAGTGGAGTATCTATCAAATACGCAGGATGTGATAAAGAATGGGAACTGCTGTTATTACCTACAACTTTTGTGTATAATGATTTCGCTTCGGTAAGTAAAACCCATTTCTACCTTATGACTTATTTCAGGAGTAATCTTAAAATTAATGAACAGATGATTAACAGTTGCCCAGAAAAACAGGTACAAAAACCATCTGTTTTGATTTTAGATATTGTAAACAGTGTGGCGAAAAAGAATAGAAACAATTCTTTACATAAAAAAATAAAGGTATAGTCTGACTTACAGGAGCAATATGTCTAAACTATTGTATTTAGTTAATCCCAGAGCGGATATAGAGTGCTATTTTGGTACTGATGTATTTCGTACAGCGGCTTCTGAACCTGTCGCATACTTTACAGATTTAGCAACTACTACAATAGCATCCATGGCTAAGCCATATCTCGATGTAAAGATATGTGAAGAAGAGGCTTCTTCTGTTGACTTTGAGATCGATGCTGATTTTATTGGTATAACAGGAAAGATTTCACAGCGGAAGGGAATGGTTCGGATTGCCGAAGAATTTCGTAAGCGTGGAAAGGTAATCATTATTGGCGGTCCTTATGCTACTTTGAATCCTGAGTCTGTGCGCCCGTATTGTGATATACTTGTCCATGGAGAACTTGAAAACGTTTCATCCGAGTTATTTTCTGATATAGTAAATGATTCCTGGAAAGATGAGTATTTTGGTACACCTTCTGATTTGTCAAATACTCCGGTACCGGATCTGTCGCTCTACCCTAACGGTAGGACTGTATCAGGTGCAATTCAGATCTCAAGAGGGTGTCCGTTTAACTGTGATTTCTGCGAGGTTGTACAGTACCTTGGTAAAAAACAGAGGTACAAACCGGTTGAGAATGTAATAAAAGAGCTCGATAATATCTATGCCTCTGGATATACAGATGTATTTATTTCAGATGATAACCTGATAGGGAATGGTAAGAAGGCGAAGGAAGTGTTAGGGGCAATTATAGAATGGAATAAATTAGGAAAGAAAAGGAAAGTTTCTTTTACTGTTCAAGTATCAGTAAATGTTGCTGACGATGATGAACTGTTAAATCTCATTGCACAAGCCAGCATAGATCTGGCTTTTGTGGGTTTGGAAACAGTAAACGTGGAAAGTCTTAAAAGTGCCGGAAAACAGCACAATCTTATAGATATGAAGGCTAAAATCCACAAACTTGTAAATTTTGGGATTCAGCCTTTAAGTGGAATTATGGTGGGATTTGATTTCGATACGGTTAGCACTTTCAGGGAAATCAGGGATTTCTTTGCATTGTTACCGATTCCGATATACACAATCCAGAGCCTTATTGCTTTTAGCACTACCCCATTATATAAGCGGTTAAAAGCTGAAGGAAGAATCAATGCGGATGCTTCTACTGATGCGTACCTTATTCCAACAAATACAAACGTAATACCGAAGCTGATGTCTTCAAAAGAACTTGAAGATGGTGTAAAATGGCTCAGCAGCAATCTGTATCATCCCTATATTTATGAGCAGAGGGTCTCAAAAATGCTTCAGGAGCTTAACTATGAAACCCGCCCTTGGTATTTAGAAGGTTACACTTCGCCGAATTATGAACGAGAAGATAGAAAATGGTTTTCTGAACAATCCTTGAAAACAATTGGTTATTTATACAACATGGGTGAGGATGAAAGAAAAATGGTTCTGAATCTTCAGAAAATCTCAGAATCTTATCCTTACAAAACGCCTTTAGTCACAACTTACCTTGTAAGGTATTCTCAGATAAGGTATTTTTTCAATCGACTGGGAATCTACGATCCGGCTCTGGTTGAACTCTGATAAGTGTAAATCCTTCTCTGTGTATTATGTGTGGAAACTATCATAATGAGTGCTGGATCATAGTGGTCAACGATTACCCGGGGCTGCTTTAACACTTTCCTTTTCTCATTTAATCACCATTGCCTTTACGGTAAATTGGATTTCCTCCAAAATCATTGGTTTTTTTTGTTTGCAGATCAGGCAGTACTATTCTCAGGAAAGAATTCCCTGAAATTATTTACAGAGGGAAACCAACTGAATTAAATAAATCTCCTTAATTATTGCAAAGTGATATCCATTATACTAAAATATTTATTCATTATGAACATCGAGAAAGAAATATCCTGCTACAGTACGAATCTGATGGTTGCTTTTGCCAGAAGCCAGGGCCTGAGCGATACTATCATTTTCAGGGGTATTGAAAAGGAGTGCGATGTACTCACAAATCATCTGGAATGGACTACATTTGCGGTATGGGATGCTCTAGCGGAAAATATCAAACAGATTTTCCCGGACAGCGACTCCCCTTTATTTGATATTGGAAAAGAGATTACAAACAAGTATATATCAAATTTTCAGTTAATTCTCCTTAAAATTGCTCCTAAAAAGTTCCTTTTATCCCGGATTAATAAACATTTTTCGCAAATAAACAAGAGTATTTCTGTAGATTTAAGTGTGGGAGTCAATAGCGATACCATAGAATTCATCCCCCACGATAAAACCCGATACTCTAAGAATCTATGTGAGTATAATAAAGGTTGTGCTTTTTCTCTTTGTGAGCAAAGAGGGAATAAAAATGTTGTTCTCAAGGAGCTGCGTTGTGCTTTACATAACGGTTCAGACTCCTGCATATATGAACTTACCTGGGATCCCCAATCGCCTGTTGTTGAAAAGCTGAAATCCTGGTTTATGTTCAGGGCCAGTTCCCAGAAGCAGATTCTCTCCCATATCGAAGCTGCCCATCAGAGATTACAGTCACAGTATGCTCAGATCAAGTCTTTACAGGAGTTTTATTCCCATATAATGTCAAATATGTGGGAGTCGGTGATATGGTGCGATGAAAGAGGTATGATCAGGTTTACAAATCCCGGATTTCTGCGCTTCACCGGGCTTGAGCAGGACTCTGTATTGAATCATAACCTGACTGATTTTATCAGACCCAGTGATAATAGCCAAAGAACCTTTTTCCAGGATTGCAGGAAAAATCCCTTTATACCGGTGCAGATCGAGATAGAATGCCGGAGGGATGGCCTTCTGAAACGTATCGGAGAGGCAAATATTGCTTTTGTAGGGAGTGGCAGCAGAGAGGCTGGTTTCCTTATAGTTATACGTGATATCACAGAAGCTAAAGAAGTCGAAAAACAGCTCTATCTTGCCCAGAGCCGTTACCGCTCTCTTTATGAGAATTCTCCGGCTCTTATCGTGGGCCTGGATATAGCCGGAAACATAATCTACGCCAATCCCTCAATGGTCAGGCAGACAGGGTACAGTGAAGATGAGCTTAAAGCAATGAGCCTCCGGGATCTGATCGCACCAGGTATAGACCTCGATTTAAACGGCATTCTCACGGAAAGGATGGGCTCGTCTCCGAGGATTCAGGAGGTGCATTTCAAGACAAAGGATAACCAGTGGAAAGCAGTGGCATTAAGCACCTATCCGCTTTTCGATTCTGACGGGCAGATGGCGGGATTGGCAGGAATCGGAGTGGATATCACAGAAACAAAGCGCTTGAATGAGCAGATAACAAAAGCCCAGCGGATGGAGCTCCTTGGTCAGCTTGCCGGTGGACTGGCGCATGATTTCACCAATATCCTCAGTCTGATCAGTGGCTACAGCAATCTGATCACAAGAAAAAGCACAGATGAGAAAAGCAGGAAAATGGGTGAGACAATACTCAATGCCAGTAACAGGGCATATGATCTGATCAAAAAACTGGTCTCTTTCAGTAAAGGTAACACAGAGATCAAGTTCAGTAAAATCAATCTGAATGAAATAGCTGAAGAAGTAAAGGGGCTGGTAACCGGTTATGCTACAAGCTCAGTCAATGTAGTATTTGATATTCCAGAAGAACAGTTTTTTATCATGGGCGATTCAGGCAGTATTCATCAGTGTCTGCTGAACCTGTGCACAAATGCCAGTGATGCTTTAAAGGAGAAAAATACATCAGATGGCATCATTAATGTACGGCTGAGCAGGGTAGAGGAGAAGGAACAGGTAAAAATCGAAGTAGAAGACAATGCTACAGGTATTCCTCCGCAAATGCTGGAAAAGATATTCGATCCGTTCTTCACGACCAAAAAAGAAAGAGGCGGAACAGGAATGGGACTTTCGGTTGTCTACGGCATTGTGAAATCACACAAAGGAACTATTTCTGTTGACTCCAGACCGGGTGAAGGGACCACCTTTTCTATTGAACTGCCGCTGCTATCCGCCCAATCCGGCATGCATGAGGGATATAACGGATTTGGCACTATAGTCATTATCGATGATGATCCGACGATGCGCGGTTTCTGCATGGAGGTGCTCAGGTATAACAGGTATAATACCATTGAATTCTCCAACACAAGTTCAGCACTTGTATGGCTATCCTCCAATGCAGAAAAGGCCTGGTTTATTATATCAGATATCTGCATGCCTGATATGCTTCCGCCTCTCTTTACAAAACAGGTTCAGCAGATAAACAGACGCCTGAAAATTGTATGGATGAGCGGGT
The DNA here is from genome assembly GCA_035382965.1 of Chitinispirillaceae bacterium. Lineage (GTDB taxonomy): Bacteria > Fibrobacterota > Chitinivibrionia > Chitinivibrionales > Chitinispirillaceae > JAAYIG01. Next base: position 12,158 of record DAOTAZ010000037.1, read on the forward strand.
ATCCGGTTCCGGATAATTTAAAAGATGTTATCTGTGATGAATGGTTTATAAAAAAGCCGTTTACACCCTACGGGTTTATGGAGTTCATCAAAAAACTCGAATCCCGTAATCTACAGTCCTCTCCGGAAATAATATTGTCCGGAACTCCTATGGAACAGCAAGTCTGAAAAAATTCCTGAGTTTTTCTGATTATAGTTTTTGTGCCTGTAATTACCGAGGTGCTTATACGGTACCTGATGTGGACAGTGCCTTTGCCTAACTCTGCGGTTCTCCTCCAAAGGAGAGGAAAACCCTTGTTAAGATAAGCTTTTTCCGGGATATTCTATTATCTTATTACCAGGTCAGAATCCTTAAAGGAGATTCCGATGAGGCCTGATAAAATACCCCATCTGCTGCCTCTTTTATTATTGTGCTCCGCCATTTTTAACATCATTTCAGCCCGAACAGAGATGATCCAGCCAGGTGGAGACTGGCGTGATACTGAAGGAAAACTGATTGTCGCTACTGAGGGCGGAATAATACAGGTTGATGGTCTGTACTATCTCTGGGGAATGGATCGTTCAAACAACAATTACACATTTGAGGGGGTGAATCTTTACTCCTCATCTGATCTGAAAAACTGGACCTTTGTAAATCGTATTCTGGACCGTACCTCTCATCAGGATCTGGATGGCGGAGCTGTAATCGAGCGTGCTAAAATCCTGCACAATGTCAAAACCGGTCAGTTTGTCATGTGGATGCATTTTGAGGGGCACAATGCATACAAGACTGCAGAGGTGGCCTATGCGGTAAGTAACAGTATCGGAGGCAATTATCAGTTCAAATCGCATTTCCGTCCGATGGGAATTGACAGCAGAGATATAAATGTCTATCAGGATGACGATGGCAAGGCATATCTTATCTGTACAACAGAGGGTAATCAGAGTGTAAGCCTTTTTGAGCTGGATGAAGCCTATACAGGGATAGTAAGAGAGGTGTATCGTGGTTCTGCATCAAATGATATGGAGTGTGAAGGGCATGCGATTATAAAAACCGGAGGCTATTATTTCTGGTTGATGTCCTGGTGCACAGGGTGGGATTTCAACGATAACCACTATTTTTATGCACCATCACTTGGAGGGCCCTGGAAAGCGGGCGGGAACATCGCTACCAGTACGACCCACACTTATGAATCCCAGGTCGGTTTTGCTGTTACTGTGAGAGGGAGTGCAGTTACCTCTTTTCTTTATACAGGAGACAGGTGGGCGGTTTCCAATTTCAGTATGTCCCGTGTGGTACTGCTTCCCATCGAGGTGAACGGCACATCTCTGTCTGTCAGGTGGAATGATCAGTGGGATATAGATGTGCAGACAGGCGAGTGGCATGCCGGAAGCAGGAATTTTATAAATGGCGTTTATAAGATCACGGCAAAACACTCCGGGATGGTATTAGGCACAAACGGGTCGGCAGTGCAGCAGCAAAAATATACCGGAGCGGCGAGTCAACTGTGGCGTATCCAGAATATCGGTGCCTCACATTTCAAAATTTCTTCTGTTGCAAGTGGAAAGGTGATGGATATATCCGGGGCATCGAGGGAGGAAGGGGCAAAGCTTCTGCAGTATGACTGGGCGGATGCCTATAACCAGAAGTGGCATGTTCTGGATTGCGGAGGAGGATATCACCGCCTGGTAAATGTAAACACACTGGGAAAAGCTCTGGAGATAAAGAATGAGTCCCGTGCAGAGGGGGCTGATGCGGTGCTGTGCAGTTTCTCCTACAAGGACAATCAGTTATTCCGTCTGGAACTGGTCGACAAAAACCTGGTATCAGGCTCGACATATATGATTGAAAACAGGGGTACCGGGAAAGTTATCGGTGCAGGTGCCGGCGGGGATGTTACTCTGGGTACACCTGCAGGAACAGTGGATCAGGTCTGGAGAGCAGGGGATCTGTTCAACGGGTATTTTACATTTACTCTAGCAGGCGAGCACCGTGCCCTTGACAATGCCAATTCATCGAAGAACGGAACACAAATGAGGTGTGAAGTCTTTGATACATGTTTTGCGCAGCAATGGCAGCCAGTGCATATAACGGGAGGTTATTATAAGCTGATTAACCGCCTGAGTGGTAAGGTCCTTGATAACAAAGATGGATCATCCATTGATGGAAATCCGATCATACAGTATTCGGATTATGCGTCAGATAATTATAACCAGCAGTGGAAGTTTGTTCCTGCTGAGGCGGTAGGTGTCAACAGGGCTGTAAAGAAAGCTGAATGGAGTCCGTCTGAGGTGATAATCTATGACCTGCGCGGGAGAGTTGCAGGGAATGGGTTGAAAAAGTCTGTTAAAGCAGGATTTGTACCTGGAGTGTATCTTGTTGGGCTTGAAAAGGGTAAAAAGATCCTGGGTTGCCGGGTATTTATGAAATAGTAAAAGGTTCCTGAAACGCAGTAATTCCGCTTTGCATGTGTAATAAATCATGTAATAAATTAAATTGTATGATATCAGGTATTTTCACAGGTGTTAACACAAAGGTGGACAAAAGATGGAAAATGATTATCCATACGCGGATCTCTCGATTGAGTATCCGGAGAGAACTGATCGTCTGACAGCATTCTTCAGGTTCTTTCTGGCTCTTCCTGTTATGATTCTTTTCGGGTTGCTGACAGGAGCATATGCGGGAAAATGCGGATTGGCAGGAGGTGGATTTCTCTTTCTACCGGTATTGCTGGCAATTTTGCTCCGGAATAAATATCCAAGGGTATGGTTTGACTGGATCTACTATCTTTCAAAATTTGGGATGAGAGTGATTTCTTATCTTTTTCTTCTCCGTGATGAATACCCATCCATCGAGGATGAACAGTGTGTAAAGTTAACCCTTAGATATCCTGATGTGGAATCGGAGCTGCACAGAGGGATGCCTCTTGTCAAATGGTTTCTTGCTATTCCCCATTATGTGGTTCTGTTTTTTCTCTTTATAGCGGTTTTGTTTGTGACATTGATAGCCTGGTTTGCTATTCTGTTTACCGGAAAATATCCCAGGAGGATGCATGAGTTTACGGTGGATGTATTCAGGTGGGGACTGCGGGTGAATGCATATGCTTTTCTTTTGCTGACAGACAAGTATCCGCCTTTCCGGCTGTAAGATTGTACTCGTTTCCCGGGATTGTGAAGAAAGGAAGAATAGATGCCTTTGATAGCTTTGACATGCCCGGTCAAAATTGACCAGAGCCGCAGAGAATCTATAATGAAGAGTCTATCTGAGATGACATCTGAGGTGCTTAATA
>DAOTAZ010000038.1:0-15339 GCA_035382965.1 Chitinispirillaceae bacterium
ATACTTTACTTTCCATCGCCCCCGCAGATCACCCATTCTACCCCAGTATCCCCCTTCCCCGGAAACCATGCCCTCACGGTTCATTAACCAGGGAAACCAGGATGAGAGTCCATAAAGAGAAACTTCATTGAACCGAAATGATCCATGCAAAGAATCTCCCCCCAGGACACCCTGGAAGTGTAAATTTCCTGCATCTGCTAATCTGCCTGCTTCAGACCGGAACAGCGCATCGGTATTAATTTGTAAGTTATTGATATTTATAGTTCCTGTGCTAATTATCTCTGAGTGATCTTTAGTTACTTTTACCTCCTGCCAGTTGATGTTCCGTGAATCTTTCATGGAAAGCTTTCCATAGGCACTGTCAGCCCTGTAAGTCCCATAGTAAAAGCCTGTTCCAACAAAACTGCTCTCAAAATTCAGACTATCCAGAGCTCCCGATCCCCTGAGCTCGAAATTCAGGTTTCCTCCGCCACTATCTATGCCGAAATACTGTAGAACCGCACCCAGGTTGGATATCCCGCTTACAAAAGCAGTTCCGATACGAAGATTTCCCCTGTCATAATCAGCAACTACACTCAATGAGTCTATCTCCGTCTTCAACCAGTTCATGCTATCACTTACAAATTCACCACGGATCTTTAAACCCTGCAATTCTCCATTCAGATTTCCACTGAACCGAAGCCTCCCTGCTATTTCCTCACCCAGAAAGATCTTACTCAACGAGGCAAGATTGTGAAAATCTCCTCTAAAAACGCTATTCAATCTGCCCTGTGGCTCAATGGTCCCCTCACCATGAAACCGATTATCTGCTAACTCACTGTTAATCAGCCAGTTACCATCTTTCAACTCTGCATCAATGCTCAAAGAATCAGTCAGATTTCCTGAGGAAATGATTGCATTAAGCACTGCAATACCGGGAAGTTCCTCAATCCCTGTACCCTGAAGATGTAATTTCACTCCAGCTTTTAAAACAGGCAATTGCCTGGAAAAAACTTTTTTTTCATCCAATAATGACAGATCAATACCCTCTGAGAGCAGATCTCCTGAATACCTGCCGAAAACCGGTTCCACCATCAGACCGGGAATCTTCCAGATCACATTCAGTGTTGCATTCCCTGAAGATGAGAAAAGGTTTGCCGTGGCCTTGATAGCCGAGTCAAGTCCATAATTTCCATCAATATACAACGATTCTACCTCAACCTCTTTATACCTTAGCTCCTTCCCGTATCCCCGGAAATTAAGCAACGGTCTCTGTAAAGTCCCCTTCCAGGATGCCTTTCCATAAAGCCTGCCCAGAGGTGCCACACCACTCAGGAGACCATGAATCACCAGTACAGGCTCCATCTCTGATTCCACTTCAGCGGAAAGATCCCAGTTCCCAAATTTTGAGAAAGGGATCTTACCCCTCCCCTTCACCTGTGATCCTGACCCAACTGCATATAAATCAAAGACTTCCAACCCGGTAAAACTCAGGTGTCCTGTACCTGTAATCGTGTCCAGGCTGCCTTTCCACCAGGGGCTGTCATAATACCCCTCAAATACTCGTAAGCTCAACGAAATAGAGTCGATACGGTGAAATCGGGCACTGGCAGAGGCATCGGATATCCTGCCAAAGAAGTTCAGAGAACTATCGATGTAAACAGCATTGAGCCCGCTTATCTGCGCATCACCAATTTCTATTCTCCAGCTAACTTTCTCAGAATCAATCAAATCCAGAGTGTCATCAACTGTGTCTGCGGGCATCACAGGGAATATGTACCTTCCATCCGGAGTGACCGATAAAGAGGCTTTTACCCCTTCAATTAGAACAGAATGAATCTGAACAGTTTTAAATAATAGCGGTAAGAGATTGAAATTCGCGATGATACGCTTTATCGATACCGAGTCACTTCTGCCATATCTATCCCTGATTACAACATCTGACACTTCCATTCTGGAGAATAGATTCGTGCGAAAAGAACCTATTGAAAGCTCCCCAAGCAGAACCGAATCGATCCTGTCCTCAACCATATTGATTATGAAATTTTGCCCCGATGGAGCATGAGCCAGTAAATAAACCGTAACTCCGGCTATGACAATGAGTAATAACAAACCAACAAAGGCTCTGCCAGCCCAGACCACCCCCTTTTTCGCTGCCTTTTTCAAAGCTGAACCCTTCCAGACACTCGAGTGATGCAACCGACCAATTTAAAAAATCAGCCACGAAGAACATTAATGGACTATATTATAGGTTTCACTGTACAACGAACCTATGCTTGACATACCAGCAACAACCATCCCATTTTTAGCGGCTTACGCGGAGACTCATTTCCGGTTTTTTCCCCTTTTTCCCAGTGTGCTCTATAAGAGAGAACCAGAGATAGTATTTGACCTGCCCAGAAGACTAAATCCCGGGCAAGATCTTCCCATTTCGTTATTAATCAATGACGTACATCGTTTTCCAATAGAGCCGGACATCGTTTCAGTTACCATCTCAGAGAGATCACACAAGCCTTTACTGTTTAAATTCAATGACTTACAGCAATTTGAGATAGACCACCCCCTCAAGAAGCAACTCCGCGCTTTTGTCATGATCATTTCCAGAGAGAAACTTCCGGAGGGAGAATTTTTTGTAAATGCCACAGTCACATACAGGAAAGGCCGCTCTGTAAAATCGGTTCTCAATGACAACTTCTTTGCCTCATCCAGACTTCCATTTACCTGCTATAACTCATCTAACCCCCTGCCCTGCAGTGAATTATGTATCTATGGTGACCTGCACACGCATTCCATGTACTCACAAAGCCATGTTGAGTTCGGGCCCCCGTTAAAAGTCATCGATCTTATGGCCTCAGCCACAGGTCTCTCTTTTACAGGAATCACAGATCACTCTTACGATCTTGCTTGCAGTATGTCCGATTATCTAAAGCAGGATCAATCACTTACGAGATGGAAATCTCTCAGCAAAGAGTTCAGTGAAAGTTACAAAACAACAATGTTGCAGGGAGAGGAAATTACCTGCCTCAACAGCAGGAATCAGGCAGTCCATCTTGGTGCCCTGGGCCTCAGAGAATATATCCCGGGTACCATCGATGGAGGGCGCAGAAAGAGCAGAGAGTTATTCAAGCAACTCTCGATTTCACAGGCAGTTGATGAGGTACACAGGCAGGGTGGAATCTGTTTCGCTGCGCACCCCGGTGCAAGAACCGGCCTGCTCCAGCAGATATTTCTCCACCGCGGCATCTGGTCAATAAAAGACTGTGAAACAGATCTGGATGCCTTCCAGGCCTACAACAGCGGGTATTATGGATCCTGGGATAGAGGTAAAGAGTTATGGATTAAAATGTTACAATCAGGCAGACGAATACCGCTTCTGGCCGGTAATGATGCTCATGGTGATTTTAACCGCTACCGGGCAATCGATGCCCCTTTCCTGAGCATCTATGAGAATTCAGAGAGATTTATGGGCTGCGGGAAAACCGGACTGTACACCACAGAAAGTTCAGAAGCTTCCATTATAGATTGCATAAGAAACGGAAAGACCTTTGTCAGCACAGGTCCTTATATATCAATAAATTACAACTCTTCACCCGACAGTCACGCCATCTCCGGCAAAAACATAGATTCCTCCACCAGAGAACTATACGTACATGCTGTAAGTAACCCTGAGTTCGGACAACTGATTGAGATCAAAGTCCTGGCCTGTTCCGTTGGTTCCACCTCAGAACGGGTAATATTCTCAAGGTACTGTCAACCCGGAACTTACGAATTTATTGAACCCTTCTCTATCCAGGAATCTTTCAAGCCCGGCTATATCCGCGCAGAGGTAACGAGTAAAGGCGATCCAATCCCCCGCAAAGCCTTCTCAAGTCCATGTTTTTTATAATGATACTTACATTTTGCACCTGTGTCATTTCGACGAGTTCCGAAGAGAAATCTAAATAAAAAACAGGCGAAACTGCCATAGCTACCGGCAGTTCCGCCCTCAGGAGCATTGGAGCAAATTACTATAAAATCACGAGTTGTGCATGAAGAGCACCAGCTTCTTTAATAGCCTGCAGAATCGAGATAACATCCCTGGAGGACACACCGAGAGAATTCAGAGCCTGGGCCAAGTCAGAAACCGTTGTTGTACCATTCAGTACAACCATCTCCATATCTTTTTCTTCTACAACGACTTCCGGGTTAGGAACCTCTGCAGTCTGACCCAGACTGAACGGCCGTGGCTGGATCACTTCCGGGATATTCACCACTTCCACTTTTACTCCACCATGGGTCACCGCCACCTCAGATATCTTCACTTCCCCACCAGCCACAATAGTTCCGGTGCGTTCGTTAATTACCACTCTTGCTGCCTTGGCCACCTCAAAGGAGAGATTTTCCACCCGTGAGATAAACTCGACTACATCAATGTAATTCCTTATCGAATCTTGAGTTAAGAGTCTGTAATCAAGTAAAACAGTAGCTGCGTCAACCGCCCTGGCCAGCGGAAGATTCGATGTTCTGTTGAACTCACGGTTAATCGCCTGTGCAAGAGATAAGGCAGATGTGAAATCCGGATTTGCCAGCGACAGCGACAAATCCCTTCCATCCAGGGCATTAAAAGCATACTCCCTCTGAACTATTGCCCCACCCGGTATCCTGCCCACAAGTACATGATTCTTTTTGATATGTGTCAGCCCACGATCCCGTATATCATAACCGCCGGTTGCCAGCGGTCCCTGAGCTGAAGCATAAATCTGCCCGTCCGGGCCCTGTATTGGAGTAAGTATCAATGTTCCACCTTCAAGGCTCGTGGCATCACCCATCGATGAAACCGTTATGTCAAAGCGAGTCCCCTTGCGCTTAAATGGAGTCAACGTTCCTGTCACCATCACCGCTGCCACATTACGCACCCTCATGTGCTTTTCAGGAAGCTCTATCCCCATGTTTTTCAACATGTTACTGATTGTTTGCTCAGTAAATATTGTCTGATTACGGTCCCCTGTCCCTGCCAAACCTACCACTAAACCGTAACCAAACAACTGAATATCCTCAAGTCCGGTCAATGATGCAACATCCTTGACCCTAACCGCCTGCTGTGCACTCAATGAACTCACTGCCGCCAGAATCAGTAAAACGCCCAATGCTCTTCTCATACTGCCTTCCTTGTTTATAATGCTTCCCCGTTTATTCGATGTAATCCTTTATTCTGAATTCCGTTACAGTCTACTAAAAGATCCAGTTCAGAAACCTCGCGATCAGTCCAGGTCTTCTCCCTGTGTTTGCCTCACCTTTACCGGCATAGGTAATCTGTGCATCAGCTATGCTGGATGAGTACACGATATTGTTCTGCAAAATATCCTGAGGTCTGACTATGCCGTTAATCTTGATAATCTCTTTTTCATCATTGATTTCAACTACTTTGCTGCCTTCTATGACCAGATTACCATTATCCATGACCTTGATAACTCTGGCGGAAATTGTAGCCTCCAGCTTCCCTGCCCTTGATGTACCCCCACGACCATCAAACCCTACTCTCGTCCCTCCAGACATCCCCACATTCGGAATAAAACTGAGAGCACCTGTTCCGCTCCCCTGTGCTCCAACTTCATTCTGTTTGCTGGTTTCGGTTTTACTCTCACTTCCAGCCTTGGCCGATTCCACAATCAGAATGGTCAGTATATCATCCACTCTCATGGCACGCTGATCTGAGTAAAGGTTTTGAATTGGAGCGGCATATACTGCGTAACTCATTACCACTGTTGAAATTAACGTTACTTTAGTCATCTTCCGGATCATATCAGATCGCCTCCTTGTGGTATACTGACTTTTCCTTTACCCCTGATCACTACTCTGATCAGTTTATTGGTAGCCGCGTTCTCAACCCAGATTCTCTCTCCAATCCCTCCAGGCTCCCTCGCGACTCCCATGACCGATAATCGCACTCTACCCTTGTCATACATAATCTGGACCTGATCACCCTTCTCCACCACCGGAATTGATTGTACCAGCCGGTTATGGATGATAGTTCCAGGAGCAATCGTTCTGGCCGCACGCTTCTCTTTAAGCTGATCAAAAGAACTGAAGGGTACCGGCGCAAAACGTGTAATATCAATGCTTTTCATTTCACAGTTTTCGGCGGAGAATTCCTGCCCGCGGGATATTTCAACTGAGGAAACCAGAACAGGAATAGTTACTCTGATTTTACATGTGATCTTTATCTTGCTTCTCTGTCCTCCCTGTTCAGAGGTTAACTGCAGTTGAGTACTCCCTTTGGAATATCCGTTATCAAGGCCACTCAGAAAGACTTTTTCCGGTTTTCTCAGGGTTTTCCAGGAGGCTTCCGGATTTTCTAACTCAAAGCTCCAACAGCCTTCCGGCCACATCAAAGCACTATCCAGATAAGTTTTTATAGCCTCAGAAAACTCCCCGATCCTGTTTTCGACAAAATCGGTATGCACCACTATTCTCCGGTTCCCGGAAACCCGGAAGTCCACCCCATGAAACTCAGATCTGAGCCTGTAATTCACCAGATCCTCTGTGTTGACCAACCTTGAATAACCCGCAGGAGCAGCCCCCCCAACCGGGTATTTACGGATCCGGTCATTCAACTTGCTGTCAGGGGATTTAATATCGGCTATATCGCCAAGCCGGATCAGAGTATCATTCACCAAAACCGAATCAGAAAAAGAGAGACTTACCACAGAAGCCGCAGCCCCACTCTGAGCCGCAGCCAGAGACAGGCTAGCCACCAGAAGAATCTTACCGGGTAAAAAAGAAGGTTTTCTGCCCATCTGAAAATTCATTCTTATCTCTTGAGGTTATTAGCTACCTGCATCATATCTTCAGCAACTGTAATCGCCTTGGAAACAATCTCAAAAGCGCGCTGGGCTGTAATCATATTGACCATTTCATCAACAATCTTCACATTTGATGCCTCTACATAGTTTTGCGCTATAGTTCCTGTATCCTCTTCCCCGGGAAGACTTACTATGGGCTCACCACTGGCATCGGTTTCCAAATAGAGATTTCCTCCAAGTGATTTCAGACCTGAGGGGTTAATAAAACGAACCAGTTCCAACTGCCCGATCTCGGTATGATTGACTTGACCCTGGAGCACAACCGAAACTCTGCCGTCCTGAGAAACGCTGAGGTTAGTCGCTCCTTCGGGAACAGTAATTCCTGGAGAGAGAAAAAAGCCAGAAGATGTAACTATGGTACCATCACTGGACATTTTAAAAGATCCATCACGGGTATACGCAGTCCCGCCATCAGGAAGTTCGATTTGAAAGAAGCCTTCCCCCTGAATCGCCCAGTCAAGCGGATTCTCAGTTCCGTTTAAAGAACCCTGCTCGAAAACTCTCTGCGTAGCAACGGATCTTACACCAAGCCCCACCTCTATCCCCGCAGGTGCCATTCCACCTTCAAAATTTCTCACACCAGGTTCCCGGATACTCTGATACATCAAATCCTGGAACTCCAGCCTGGTCCTCTTGTAACCATTTGTGTTCACGTTAGATAGGTTATGGGAAATAGTGTCCATATAAAGCTGCTGCGCTTCCATCCCCGTTGCCGCTGTCATCATGCATCTGATCATAGCTAACCTCTTGAAATTAAACTAGTTCAGGATAATCTTCCGACCTGGTTCACTGCCTTCTCCAGTGTCTCATCCTGAGCATGGAGAGCCTTCTGATCCGCCTCAAAATTTCTGTATGCAGAAATCATCTGAACCATGTTTTTTATGATATCTACATTAGAATTCTCAAGATAACCCTGCCTCAGAGAGTAACCGGGACTCTGAATTTCAGGGCTGTCGGGCAGAAGCGGACGCATCCGTCCCTCACCCATACGTTCCATTTTGTAGGGTCTGGGAAAATCAGCTATCTTTAAGACTCCCTTGCTCTCACCGTTCTGAATCACTTCCCCCTTTTCCGATATATGGATAGGCAGGTTTCTCTCAACTCTGATATACCCCTCTGTACCCATAACCCTGGATCCATCAGAAGTAACTATCAAACCATCCGGATCGAGACTGAAATTGCCGTTTCTGGTGTACTGAACGCCCTCTGGAGTCATGATGGTGAAAAATCCGGAGCCCTTTATGAACAGATCCAGAGAATTATTGGTCTGCCTCATCGCACCTTCGGAGTAATCGATATAGACCTCATCTGCTTTGATTTCCCGGTTGGCAAAGGGCTGAAGGAGATCGTTTGAGAGATATTTCTGATAGGTCTTTACGAAAAGACCACTCTGCTTGTAACCGGTTGTATTGATATTTGCCAGATTGTTAGCAACCTGGTCCTGCTTCTGCATCAATGACACCATACCCATCGATGCCGTGTAGATCCCTTGTATCATAGAACGCTCCTGAAAAACACATGCTCCGGCGGGAATGATATGCATATTTCATGCCAGAAATGCCTTTTCGCTAACTCTTTGTCATTCAGCTAAATACAGATGAGTCACTATTAACCTCAGAAAAAAAACTGCTACTTTTTTACCCCTGTCATGGAAGATTTTGCCCGGAATCCATTTATTTGAAGCATACTGACAATCCTCCGGTAATCATTGCAAAGATAAATGGATAATGATATTTTGGATAAGAAAACAGCCGGAAAAGTAAAGGAAAATCCCGTGAGCGCGATAAGTTTAGAGGAATTAAAAAAGAGATGGGATGACCAGGGTTCAATGCCCCCTTCAGAAATACCCGCACTGGTAGATACCCTCAGTAAAAAACAACCCTATTTACTGGCTTACCTGATGGCATCCGGAAATGACATTTTCAATGAGGATGAGCGTGAAGCACTGCTTTTCATGGGGGTTATGCTCTGGAAAATCGCTGAAGACTCCAAATCCCTGCCCAGAATTTCAGGTAGTTTACTTGAAAAGTGGGAGAAGAAGAATATAGAGATGATGGAATACCTGGCAGGAGAACCGGAATCCGAATTCACGGATACCGTAGAAAAAATCATGGGTAACTATTCTCAATCAGAATTGCTCAGGTTCATAATCGAAAAGCTGATGGAGGAACCGGAAAAAGGAGTTGAATTACGGGAAGACACCATTGGAATGATCGTTTTATACCTGAAAACGATCATCGACTGCATAGATACTGTACAAAAAAAGGTAAAATTAGCATAACTTACCTATTTTCAACGACTTAATTGCCAATTTCAAAATTATCATTATCACTCTCTGTACTACCCCGTCTTTTCACGTTTTTCCGGCCTCTGATACACAGCAAAAACCTCTTGTTTTTCTAATGATTCAGTGCCCGTATTTGTACCCTGAATAAATGGCGGTTTTCCATTTCAATCGATGAAAATTTCGCATATCATCAACCTAACTGATTGATTTTTAACTCAAATTAAGCAAAGAAAAAGTTTCCTGATAAATGCAAAGTATGCAGAACCAGATTGTCCCGGATTCTATTCCGGTTTCACTCTTTTGAGTGTAAGAAACCAACCACCCAGAGTTAAGAAAAGAGATAGAACTGTGAAGATCAATAATGTGGATCTGGAAAAGGAGGTTATCATGGTACTCTTCACTCTGGAGGTAAAATATGGATCGGATTTCCCGGCAGCATTCAGGACCCAGTTCCTTAAGGAATCAGGCCACATCACCGGTATATTTACAACTTTTTGGGCAACCTCTTTATCGATCCCCAGTATCAACTCTGAGGAACGGTACGATCTGTTTTCTTTGAGAAACTCAGGATAGAACTTCTCCAACAACAGACACTCGCCGGCAGACTTGGAGTAGTCCCGATAAAATTCTCCATTTTCACCCTTAAAATCGTTGGTCAGGTAGAATTCACGCTGAAACAGATGTCTCCTCGCTTCATCATTATAGTAATTTCGAACTCTCAGTGGAACATCTTCACCCCTGTTCACCTTTTCTATCTGCTCCTGAGTCAAAGATGTGTAAAAGCGGCCGGATTCTGTTTCATGAAGAAAACCAAACCCGTGAACAAAATACAGAAAAACAGAAGTGCTTAGAATGCAGATGACCAGACCGGAGAAAACCAGATTCCAATTGCGTCTCGAGATCTTCCACGAGTGAAACCCTTCTGATACAGCCCAGTAAAGGGAAAGTCCAAGAACACCTGCAAAGAGATTAGTGAGGCTGTCCCTGATCTCTCCTACCCTGTTGGAAATCAGACCCTGAATCGCCTCATCACCGAGCCCTGCCAGGTACACAACCATCACAGACAGCAAATAAGCACTCGGATTTCTGACACGGATGCTTATCGCGCTCATCAGCAGAATTCCAAGAAACCCATATTCGATGAAGTGGATCTTCTCAACAGCAAAAGGCAAAGTGTTAAGATACAGGACAGTTGAAATCAGTATACCTGCCAGGACTACAAGCCGAAGGGAGAGCTTCTTTCCGTTGAAATTTCTTGCCATTACAGAAAAAGCCCATCCTGCACCCAGCGCCAGAAACAGGTATATATAATTGAAGACTCCCCCGCCAAACCGCTCAGTCAAAAAAATTCGAATCCGGGGAACAATCGAAATGGTGCTGTAAATGGCACCAATGTAGATAAGGATAAAGGTCCAAAGCAGGGACTCAGGAGTCAGCAGCGGTCTGTGGTTTTCTGTCTTCGAAAGCATCAATCTAACCTTAATATGTAACTAATAAAGCCCTTTTACCTTAAAATAGATCTCTCCCAGCCAGATTCCATAAACCCGCAGGATTATTCGGGTGCAACCAGAGGTAAGCCTGTATAGAAAACTTGTCGGCTTTCGGAGCAAAAACTATTTATCCTGAGATCACCATAGAATCGATGAGAAAAGTCCCAAAGATCTATCTGCGGCTCCATTTAAATCCTTCTTATAATGAAACTTAATTGCCTGTTCATCTCCTTAATACTCTCCTCGATATGCTGTTCCCCCGCTGCAAAGTCATTCAGTTTTATCTTTTGTAATGATGTTCATCTGGGCTGCAGCACTAATGACCCTGATCTGTTTTCAAAAGCCCTGCGCCAGATCGAGTCTGAAAAATCAGATTTTGTAATTATTGCAGGAGATCTGACCTGTAATGGAAAGATGGAAGAGTTCAGCAAAATGGACTCTCTTCTGAGCAGATCCAGGAAAAAATTCCGTCTTCTTCCCGGTAACCACGATGTCGATTGCAATAATGAGGGACAAAAGAACTATCTCTCAAAATTCAATGATCAGGCCTCCAGCTACATGTTTATCCATAAAAATGTCTGTTTCATGATGCTGGATCTCAGTGACTGCGGAAGAGCTCATGTTAAAATCGACTCCTCTCATATTAGATGGATTGCTTCATCATTAAAGAATGTGGACCCCGGGATTCCAATTGTGATCATAACTCACTTCCCCCTCAGTCCAAATACCCCCAAATTCACTGTTGAGGGAACTGCAGACCTCCTCTCTGCCCTGGAGAACAGAAATATTCTGGGTTTCTTATCAGGCCACTACCATGGTCACTTCAGCGACTCCATAAATGGTGTTCCTTACCTCACAAATGTGAGTCTTATGCCTAATGTTGAGAATTTCAGTAATGACCCGGGAAAAGGATATCTGCAGGTATTGATAAGAGACCAGAAAATCATAACGGAGTTCAGGGAGATAGCTTATTGAGTTCGGGGTCGGTATCGGCCTCGGAATCGATTCCGTTTCTGATTCTGTTTTCGATACCGATACCGATGCCGATTAAGAGAAGGTTATAAACCCGAAAGAACATGCCACTGGTAAGGATAACACCTGATGACATTCTCAAGTGTTGATGAAATCATCTTTACCACATCATCAAACCCCATATGCCCCTCAATTTTGCGACAAAAAAGTTTCAACAAGCCATCATCTTTCACACAATATGCAACATATAAAGGGATATTCTTTTGCAAAGCATAATCTACCAGATTCAGAGGCAAAAAAACCCTTCTTCCAAATAACCAGGTGTTTATTCCTCTTCCCCCTGCCCCGACACTTCTGTCACACACCACACCCAGCGGTTTACCTTCTTTTAACACCTGCAGAATCTTCCTTGGATTATCATGCGGGAGAGTGTTAATGTGATGACGGCGCCTGCGGGATGAAAAGTAATCAGCAAGAAACTGCGGCCTGAGCCTCTCTGCAATCACATTGAAATTCTCCCCCAGACTGGGGAAAAGAGCATTGCCGAATACTTCGAAGTTTCCCAGATGAAAAGTGAGACCCAGAAAGCATTTTTCTCTGGGAGGAAAATCCGGGCCGCAGATTACTTTTTTTGACTCCCTCCAGAAAGACTCAATCACCGGCAGTTCCGCCCAGTACCTTCCGTACTCTGCAAAAACTCTTAACACTTCAGTCCATGATGGAGATCTGTTAAGAATAAAAGTCAGGTTTTTCCTGACAGCACGACGTTTTGCTCCCAGAAACGAAAAAGCCACAAAAGAGAATGCATCGGTCAAAAGATAACGCAGTGAAATCGGCAGCACTGATGAAAAATCAAGCAGCTTGAGAAGCAGAAGCTTGAACACACCGCTTAGATACTCAGCCTGTCTGACGATCATAGCATCTCTCCGGGCTGATCTGACCGGTTATTCCGGAGTAAATTGTTTCAATTTTGTCAACTATGCTGTTCCATGAGTATTTTCTGGCCTCGAACCTGTTTCTCTCAGAAAACCTGCGGCGCAGATCCTCGGACTCAAGCAAATTAGCGATATTGATCGCTATCTCCTGAGGAGACTCAGAATTGACCAGAAAACCATTCACATTCTGACGCACAATTCTGCTATAGCCCTCATTATTTCCCGCAACTACAGGAAGCCCCGCAGCCATAGCCTCAACCAGTACAATACCAAAACTCTCACCGTATGTAGCCGGAGAACAGAACAGATGAGCAGTGTTGTAATAACGGGGAAGCTCATCAACCGATACTTCTCCTGTAAATATTACTTTATCGATGGCTTCAGACGGAACCCTGCTCTTGTAGTAAGGTGTCAACACCCCGTTGCCAACCACAAGCAGACGAAACTTTTTTGAAGTATGATTCTGTATATAGGGAATACTCCTAAGAAGTCTTGTAAGCCCCTTTCGCGGCTCGAGACGACCCACAAAGAGAATATTCAATACTCCATCATCAAATCTGCCGATTTTCTCCTTAACAGTGGAAAAACGTTCTATATCGACACCATTTGGAATGACAGCGAATGGGCCGGGAAGAACCGGCTGGATAAAATCTTTGGATGCAGCAGAAACAGCGATGCGATAGTCAAAGCAATCGGAGAACCTTCGGAAGAAGAAACCAAGCCTGTGGACAAGAAACCTTTCAGAACCACCACCGCAGGCATGAAAAGTACCCACTACAGCAGGTACCGGTCGGTTTTCATTCCGAAGGTTGATTATACATCTGAGAAAAGTCAATCCAAGAACACAGAAAAGGGGCTGATGCAGATGCACAACATCGAACTGCTCATCAGCAAGAATGCGGTTTACAGTCTCTTTTCCCCTGGTAAGAACAGGTACCTTCACAACTGATCCGTTCAGAAGCAGGGGAACAGGCCTGCCGATACGAATCAGGTCCCTGCAGTCCTGAAGAACCCCGCTGCCATCAAAGGGCGTGATCAGCTTTACCTCATGCCCCCGCGCCTTCAACTCTTTATACTGATGGTAAACATGCTCTGTGATACCACCATACCAGGGATAAAAGTAAGAGGAAACAATTCCAATTTTCATAGTATCGCATTCCTGCCTGTAAGTGCGTTTTTTCCCTCTGTTCCGTGCATAACCTTTGATCGTCTTGTGAAAAACGCTTCCTGCAGCAGACTGAACCCACCGCCGATTATTACCGGAACCCCCTGAATGAGCTGAAATATGATGGAAAAAGTGAGTGCCTCAGGCTTTGCAATAGAAAAAAGGGATAATGCCAGTATGCTGAAAACCTGAAAGGTACCAATATTCCCAGGTGCAAGGGGGATAGTTATTCCCAGGTTGATTATCAGTAGAACAATGCCTGAGGCAGCCATATCGATCTTTATGCCCAAAGCCGCGGCAGTAAGACGCACCATCACAATCTGCACAACCCAGGAAAGAAATGATAAAGACAGAATCTTGACAACATCAGAAACATTGTGCAGGGCTTTTGTACCTGCCAGGAAACGATCAAATGCCCGGCTTATAGAATTTGCAAATTCAGGAGAAATTCTTCTCAGAACCGTTTCCAATGAGGACAGCACTACATCTCTTTTTCGGAACATGATAAATAGACCCGCCACAGCCATCATGATCAGAAGCCCTAAAGCCACTGTACGCCTCTGGAATAGAAGAGGTAGAGAGATAAACATGGCCATGCCAGCCATGATAAGCAACAGACTTGTAACCTCAAAAACTCTCTGAATAAGCACTGCTGAAACTGCAGAGATCTTACTCACATCCTCTCTCCTGCCGAGAGAATACCCCTGAGCCACATCACCAAGCTTAAAAGGAAGAAAAAGATTGGAGAAAACCCCAATGAGATAGCTGGAAAAAGCATGCCCGATTGGAACCGGCTTGATCGGGTTCACGATAAATTTCCAGACATAGGCCCTGACAAGCAGGTTAAGCGTTGTAAGCACCAAAACCCCCAGTGTCATCAATAGATCAATTCTACTGAGAATATGAGCTACTTCACCGAAATCTACCCCCTTAACTGACCAGGCAATCGCCGCACCAATCCCCAGAATCCCCGCAATTATCTTTAACGGATATTTCATCAGAATCTGCTTATCCAGAAATCATCATAGTCAGCTTCAACAAACGAGCGGGTATTGTCCGCATCAGACATTATCGCTATAGCCTCCACATCAGGTGGTTCAGATCCGAATAGCTTGATGTAATCCTCTCTCACATTTACCTTCTCGTTAACCCAGCCCCCCAGCAGACCCTCTCCACTGCGCAGCACCTTGATCTTCGCCCTGCCATTAAACGGGCTTTCTGTAACCGTTCCCTCCGGAAGAGAACTGCTCCAGACATATTTGATTATTCTGTTTAAACGTAAAGTGCCCCTGAAAATCACATATACCCCCGCCCCACTGTCCGAGATCCCTTTTACATCCTCCCTTGCACCTGAAGGCAGCCGATGAATTCTCCATTTCCAGCAGAGAAACGGATATTCCGAAATATCACCCCTGAATTTACATCCAATAGTGGTGTTTCCTCCCTTTGTCCTGATCTTTACATAATGATTCCCGTCGGATTTCTGCACCGAAAACATCTCTACCGTCCTCTGGGTCGGATACCAGCCGCAAGGAAGCCCGTTTTTTTGGGAGATACAACCAGAAAAAGTATCGATAACAAATACATCCCTGACCTCTTCACCCATCACCCTGAACGATACCAGCAGACATAAAAGGATCAACAATACAGATCTCATTCCCAACCTTCC
>DAOTAZ010000039.1:0-15238 GCA_035382965.1 Chitinispirillaceae bacterium
TATTTTGTAAACGGGTTTGCAAAAAGCAGAATGATAGCCAGAAAAAGAGTGTAAAGCACAAGAGATTCTATGAAAGCAAGCCCAAGCATCATGTTAAGCTGCAGTTTCCCGGTTGTTTCCGGCTGCCTTGCTATCCCCTGGAGCGCAGATGAGATACATATGCCCATCCCTATGCCGCATCCGGTTGCAGCCAGAGCAACACCCATAACCGCCACTATAACAGAGTTGCTCAAAAAATTCATTGCAGACGCATCTGCTGCCATCACCAGACCCGTTGAGAAAAGAATGAGAGTACAAGCCAGAACTGAACGCATAAATAAGTCCTTTCTTTTCAGTGCTCCGCCGCCTGGACTGCACCACCGATGTATGAAATTGTTAATAAAGTAAATACCAATGCCTGGATGATCCCTATAACCAAACCCAGAAGAAGAATAAACGGTCTGAGTAAAAGCGGACCAAGTGAAAACCATCTGTCAATCAAAACAGGACTGAGAATAAACTGGGCAATCAGAATCACAAGTATTGATAGAAACAGCTCTTTCGAAAAAATATTGCAGAAAAGACGCAAACCAAGGGAAAATGGACGCGTAAAGGCACTTATGACCTCAGTCATCACCAGAAGAATCGTTACAGGGAAAAAATACCAGGGAAGTCTGGGACCCAGGAACTGCTTGAAATAATCAAGCCCCTGCACTCGGATGCCTTCAAAGGTATAATAGACAAACACGGCAATCGCCAGTCCGAAAGTAGTGTTGGGGTTTGCGGTAGGGGAACTCAAGCCGGGAATAAGACCAATAATATTGGAAACGAGGATAAAGATAAACATGCCCGCAAAAAGCGGATAATATCGTTTGCCTTTCTGTCCTATTATCTGGTCTGAGAGATCAAATACATAGGAGAGAAGCAATTCTAACATAATCTGCAGTTTCCCGGGTTGAAGAGATGCTTTACGGAATGCCAGATATGACATCAAAATCAAAATACCCCAGGTTAGAAAACTCATAAGCAGACTGGGGTGGATATAAGGGATATTAAAAACTATTGCTTCGGGGATAACTGAATCCATATCTGTTACCTGCCTGCTTTGTTCGATCTTAAAACCAGAACAATGCTGCTGATCATCAAACCAGCCCCTGTCCCGCTTATAATACCTGCCGTATTGATTTTGAGGAGAAAAACAAGAATACAGAAAACTGCTGTCAGAATGGCAAAACGAAGTACCATCCCTGCGAAATATCTCCTCAGAAAACCTGCTTTTAAACCGGTTATGCTTTTTATAGAAAGAGAGTGCAAATATAGTCCCAGAAATGAAATTGAAAAACCGGCAGAAACTCCGCTCCAGAATTTCTCTGCTCCCAGAACCCAAATGAGTAAAATCACGGTGGAAAAAAAGGAAATCATTACTATTAAAAGGTGCTTATTTTTCATCTTTATCCAGCCTGCGAATCTCTAAAAAGAACTGACGAAATCCGGCAAAAATCCCCAGAGCAAAGAAAATCAGAAGAAATACCGGTCCGGTGGACAGCCATTTATCCAGGTAATATCCGATCAGAAGCCCAACTATGCTTGTCAGTACCAGATTTATTCCCAGACTGGCAGCAATCATCAGATTTTTCCATTCTCTTTTGTCCTGAGATATTTCAGTTTTTTTTTGATTCATTTTCCCGTTAATACCTACTTACGATGGTTCTGGAAACCGATTGCTCTTATAAACGCAGCCTGAAAACATCAAAGAATGCATTTAATTGATGCGGGTTCTGAGCAGGCTAAATTCGAAGGTGCTTGAAGCTGATGTGCGGTGAGCGGGAAGGATTTTTATTAAAAGGGAGAGTCTCAGCATCTTTATTAGGTGCTGAATACATTTTGAAAGGAAGATTCAGGGTCAGATCCCTGAAAGACTCTCTTTCTTTATTCATATCATCATCTGTTTACATTGTAAACTCGTTCGTTACTGACAATTTCTGTAGACAACACTTCGTAACGGGAAACGGAAAGAAACTGCAAGAGTGATTAATACAGAGAGGAGAAGAATAATTCGAAACAAGTTCTCACAATAACAGACTGAACCAGTAAGAAATTAATTTGTGCAGACATGGTTGGCAATTTTGCCGGTGAAATGAGTAGAGATAAAAAAGGGGACAGACTGCTTTTTTACCTTTATATGGTCGACATTCGCGCACTTCATTGACCTTTGTGCGCAGACTCAATAAATTTAGGAACCAGAGGGCGCAAAGGACACGCAGAAAGGTCATGCTCACTGAGCTGAGCCGAAGTGAGCACCTGCCTTGATCGTAATTTTTTATTATCTTCTTTCCTGTTATTATTAAAAATCACATTCCTCCAATTAAAGGTTGTATTTTTCGGTAAACGAAAAACAGGAGAAAAGAATTGTCCAGGTTTGCTGAATTTGCACGGGAACTTCATGAGAATGAGAAACATATCTTTCCCAGGAAACTTGAGCCGGTCTCTTATCCCAGTAAAAGTGAAAAACTGGGAGACATAAGAGCGGTTATCTGTGATGTTTATGGGACACTGATAAACTACTGGAAACCGGGCTTTGAAACATCTGAATCCCGTACCAATTCTCTTTTGAAGGCTTTCAGAATAATCGCCGACCGTTTCGGCATAACAGAGATACTTATTGAGATCAATCCTCAGGAGAATCCGGAGAAGACTCTCAGTGATTTTTATCACGGGCTGATCGCACTCAACCACGAGAAGGCGAGAAAAGCCGGAAAAGAGTTCCCGGAGGTGAAAATAGAAGAAGTATGGAGTGTTATACTCCTTATTCTAAAGAGACGGGGTTATGACCCCTCAGCATTCAATCCGGTTGAAGGGGAAGATTTCAGCCGTGTGCTGGCATTTACCTACAATTTTTACTCTCTTGGAAGGCAGTTGTATCCTGGAGTAGTTGATGCGCTTGAGCAGTTGAAAAAGCAGAATATGGTTCTGGGAATCGTCTCCAATGCCCAGTTTTACACCCCAATGGATCTCACTCTCCTGATAAGAGATCAGAGCAATGGGAAATATGATGATTTCAATGAGCTTTTTGACCCTGATCTGACGTTTTTCTCTTATGAGTACGGGGTGGCAAAGCCAAATCAACTGCTTTACAGGAGACTCTTTGATTCCCTTTATGAGTTTCAGATCCTGCCTGAACAGACTGTAATTGTGGGCAACGACCTGAGCATAGACATCGAGCCGTCAGCAGGAGTCGGGATGCGAACTGCTTTTTTTACTGGTGATAAAGAATCCGCATTCATGCATGATCTGGATCAGAAGGTGATTCCGGATCTTTGCTTCCAGAGTTGGGATAGTTTACCTCAACTCCTGTCTTTCTTTTCGAAGGAGAAGAATAACTGATGAAGAGATTGCAATTATATGTATTTGGTACAATGCTGCTGTTTTTTTCCGGTGCTTCAGCGTTCAGGATGGAACTGGAAATAGATCCCTCCGATGAAGATGCCCTCCCATCAGCGATTTTCAAGGCGGTAAACGATGCCTATGAGATGAACATGAAAGGACTGGAGGCTCTTGAGAAAAAGCAGTACGATGTTGCGCTGGATTATTTCGATGAGGCGCTGAAAATCTTACCGGATTACGATGATGCGCGGAATAACAGAGGCGTGGTTTATTACCGTAAAGGGGTGATTTCAGAGGCTGAGAAGATATGGGAGAAACTGGCTTCTGAAAAACCTGAGTATTCTACAGCATCTTACAACCTGGGGCTGATCCTTCTTCACGAAAAACAGGCTGATGCTGCCGCAAGGCTTTTTGAGAGGGCGATCAGGAGCAATAGTAAATTTACAGAGGCCTACGTCCGCCTCGGACTTATCTATTTGCAGACCGGGAAGAAAGAAAAGGGGCTTGAAAACCTCAGAAAAGCGTATAAAATCGAACCAAATAATCAGGATGCCTGGAGTTTTCTCGCTCATGGGCTTATCGTGACAGGTGATACGGCCGGAGCTGTAGCCGTGCTGAAAAAACATGAGGGAAAAGCTGAAGCCCTGAGAATGCTTGGCCTGATTGAGAGTTCAAGGAAAAATTATGAGAAAGCTGCAACATTGCTGAGCAAAGCTGTCTCTGCTGGTGCGGACCCCAATATCCTTGTTGAACTGGCATCAGCACAGGTTGAGCGGGGTAAATGCAAAGAGGCGCTGACCAGTTTGAACAGGTATTTCCAAAGCCCTGTCAAGCATAGCGCCGATGCCTTTCTTCTGGCAGGTATCGCGTCCAAAGACTGCGGTGACGTAAAGGGAGCCCAGAAATATTTCGAGGATGGATCGGAAAAATATCCTGATGATGCGATTATTAAGTATAATCTCGGACAGATCTATTTCAACTTGAAAAAATATGAGCAGGCGGAGAATACCTGGACCGGGCTTTCCGATTCACTTCAGGATCCCTCTCTGCTTTATATCCGTGCTCTTAATGCCCGCAGGATGGGTAATCTGAGTGTCGCCCAGAAACTGATTACCCGTGCCCTTGAAATGGATGACAGGGCAGAGTATCACGACCTGCTTGGTGTCATTTACCATCAGAATAAAGATGACAAAAAGGCAGAGGAGGAATTCCGGAAAGCTCTTAGAATAGATCCGCAGCTTAGAAGCGCTCAGCTCAATCTTGCCTTGCTGTCAAGAAAAGGAGAGGATCTGGGTGCCGCAGCCCGACAGATAGAAAACCAGCTCTCAAACTGCAGCGGTGATTCCTGTGCGGATCTCTCTTTTCAGCTCTCTATTATCTATTACCACCAGAAACTTTTCTCCAAAGCTGCGCAGATACTATCCAATGTCAAAGAGGAAGACAAAGACGAACGCATCTACAGGCACCTGGCAATTTATTACAGGGAAAATCAGGAGTATGAAAAGGCTATTGCTGCCCTGGAAACAGCGGCAAAGAGGCTTGTTTTAGAGCCACAAACTGAATACGAACTCGCAGAGACCTGCCTGATGGCCGGTTATTACAAGAAGGCCTCGGGATATTATCTGGCTCTCATTCCCAAATGGAAGCAAAACCCCTGGAGACTTTATTATCAGTTAGGGTATTCTTTCATGGAAGCAAATGAACTTGACAAGGCAGAAGAGTATTTCAAAAAGAGTATTAAAGGCAAGGATAATGTCGGGGCAAGAGGTCTTCTGGCATTTGTGTATAACAGGAAAGGCAATTCTACCGAGGCACGTAAACTTTGGGAAAAAAATCTCAAGGATGACCCTTCGAATCCAGTGCTCTGGATAAATATGGGATTGTCACTTGAGAAGGAGGGATGTTACGAGGAGGCACTGGAGCATTATAAAAAAGCAGTTATTCTTAAAAAGGACGACAAGGAACTGCAGATTAACATCGGCAATGCGCTGGCCGGGCTTGAACGCTATACGGAGGCAGTGGGGGCATACAGTCTCGCGCTCTCGTCTTCAAAAAGAGAACTTGCCGCCTACAATCTGTTCCTGATTGCCCGGAAGAAAAAAGACCGGGAGAGGGCTTCGAAGATGATTGATATACTGAAAAAGGAGTATCCATCATCTGTATATACGATGCGGGCAGAGGCAGAGATGAGTCTCTGGGATGGGGATACGGCTAAAGCGATGTCAAAACTGGAGAGTATTAAAGAACGTGATGAATCGGATTGGCTCTCTATGGCATCAGTGTATGCTGCCAGGGGGGATCGCCAGAAAACCGAAAATTGCCTGAAAAATGTGCCGGATGAGAAGGCTTTCAGAAAAGAGGTTGATGCTGTAAAGGCCCAACTGGCTTTTAAGCTGGGAGACTACGGGGAGGCGCTAAGGATTCTGAAACAGGCTGGTGACACCTCATTTGCTGCCAGATATAATATTGCATTGACAGCGTTTAATGCCGGCCAGTTTGGAGAGGCTTTGAATATTGTGGAATCCCTTGCAAATTCTGCCTCTGGAAAGGACAGGGCAGACTGTTGCCGCCTTGCCGGGAATGCGGCATTTGCGCTTAAACAGTGGAAAAAAGCGAGGACCTTTTATCTTCAGTTGTCAAATGTGGAGGCACAGAATTCAATTGTGCAGTATAATCTGGCGGTCGCTTCATATAATCTGGGTGAGATGAAGGATGCATGGAAATACTATCAGAGGGCGCGGCAACTGGATGCATCGATCTACAATAAGGATATTGAACGACGCTATAATCAGGAGAACAGTAAAAAAGATTCTGTTCTGGTACTGGATTCCCTGGATATCTGGTACAACGAAGCAGTGAAACTTCAGAGCGACGGTGCGGTAAAGGAGGCTGAGGCTCTTTACCAGAAGATCCTGAAAAAGGATCCCTCACATAACCTGACATGGAATAATCTCGGTGCTATCTATGGCGCCAGAGGAGATATTGATAACGCCGAGAAAGCCTACAAGAAAGCCATAGAGAGGAAATATGATATTCCTGAGACTTATGCAAACCTTATCACATTATATATAGAACTTGAAGAGTTTGGCAAAGCCCGTCAATGGCTGATTAAAGGGCTTGGCCATAATCCTGAGAGCGAACTTCTGGAGGGGTTCAGGGAAAAGATCGCAGAGAGGGAGAGGATGGTGAAGGCGCAGAAGAGATCCCAATGAGGATCTCCTTATCCTCCATGCGGACAGCATCCGCCTCCTGATGCGGCACAGGACCGGGCATTAGCACAGCTTGATGCACAGAAATTATCACTGCTTCTGCCCATGGAGATTCCTCCTATAACAGACATCAGTTTTTCTGTAGTGAGAGAACCGCATGATGGGCAGGGGAGGGTCTGATCCCTGTTCCCGGTAACAAGCTCTTCAAATATTTTCCCGCATTTCTTGCAGCGGTATTCAAAAATCGGCATATTGTTTCCTTTCGGTTTTGCTGTAATTTCTTATAAAAATAGTATTATTCAGCCAGCTTAACTAAAAAGCGAATTTAACTTGCCTGCAGTCGGTGATTAGACCAGCTTCCTGCCATAACTTAAGTCTGCATACACTTCTGGATAGAGTTTTGCTCTAACTCTGGTATTACCCGCAAAACTAAACATCTGATAAAATATCCGAAATAGACAAGTGCATTACTTTGATCCTGTCCGGACTATTGTCTCCAAATTGGCAGATTTTATGCTGTATAAACTTTTAGAAAAAAAGTTCCCTTCGATGAAATTTCTGAGGTCTATTCATTATGATATTCAGGAAATTGGGGCGGATTTGGGCTGTTGCTGCAACACTTATTATATCTTCGGGCCAGGTGACAGGTGACGGGCTTCCGGGAGAATATCTATTGTCAAACAGATGGCGGCAGGTTTTTCTCTTCCGCTCTCCTGTGGACAATCCGGCATTCATGATGGAGGAGCAGTATCCTTCTGTCAGGGCGGTAAACCTTCTGCCTGTAAATAACTCGGCAACTCTTCTGGAGGCAGGTATCACATATCCTTTTTCACTCTACAGCACGGTTGGATTTACAATCGTTGCCGAGAGGGGAGGGAAGGTCGGGGGTTTTACTTTTCAGGGCGATTCTCTTGTGTATAGCGGTTCAACCCGGAACAACAACTTCTTCTTTATAGGCTCATTTGCCACCAACCCCTTTGGAAAGTTTTCCGCTGGTGCGAATCTCAGTCTTGCCAGTCAGGGAAATTTTGGTAAACCGACCTGGGGTGCGGGGATAGATCTGGGCTTCAGCTACAGATTGATTCTGGATCCTTTGGTCGGGTACCATGTTCTGGGTTTTTCTTATAAAAACCTGCTCTCCCCCGCAGTCTCAAGTAATCAGAAGATGCCCTATTCCTCTCAGCTTTCAACTCAATACCACGCAGGGTTCTTCCGGAACAGGCTCGAGTTTCAGTATCAGTTGTCTTTAAGTGACTTTATGGCAAAGCCGGCGATTTTCTCCGGATCCAGGGAACTTGAGTGGGACATGGAGTTTCAGCTTGGCTTCACCCCTGTTTCCTACCTTAAATTAAAAGGGTTTACAGATATAAACCAGTGGAAACGTCTGGGGAGCTTTGGTTTTGCCCTGGGAGGAGATCTCTCCTATCTTAACAAAGGAAAAGAACTTTCTGTCTATTATCAGTTCCGGAAAAATGTCAACAGCGAACTTATGGGAAACCAGTCTGTCTATGTGATTGCACAGTTTGGGTCCCACAGAGAGGAACTCTTTGCCCGCAGGATTGCTCAGTTGGCCAGAATCTCTCCGTCAAATCTCTACAGTATGGCCATGGATGCTTATCACCGGGAGAACTACTGGGATGCCTATTTCTATTTCTCCAGACTTATGGCTGAATACCCCGATTTCTTTAAAAATGATGCTTCGGCCTACTACAGCGCCTCAAGTCTTGAAAAACTGGATATGAGAAAATCGGCCCTTAAAGCCTATTCCGATCTGAAAGAGAGATATCCTCAAAGCAGATTTGTAGCTGATGCCGATCTGGGGATGATGAGAGTTTACTATAGAGAGGGAATGCACAACGATGTGGAAAGACAGTTTAGGATGATATGGGAGGGTAATGCTCCCGATGAGATAAAGCAGTATGCCGCTTATTACATGGGGGAGACAGAGGTGGTCCGGATGGAGTATCTGAGGGCGCTTGTTTACTTTGCCATGGTACAGAGCAGCCATGAAGCGTATGTCTTTGCTCAGCACACATCCGCTACTGTCCAGGAGAAATCCGCCGGGCAGAGATCTGTAATAATAGATCATCTCAGGAATGTAATCGATGCGGAAAATGTAAAAAGCCCTGCTCAAAAAGAGATCGTCAACCGCTCTCTGGTACTTCTGGGTTATATCTATTACGAAGATAATTCCCTTTCCAAAGCTGTGACAGCACTGAGGATGGTTCCTGAGGAGAGTTACTATTTCGAGGATGCGCAACTTGGACTGGGATGGCTGGCTGTGAAAGCCCGGCAGTGGAAAGACTGTATCACCACAGGAGAAAAACTTGTCTCAAGAAGCAAAAAAACCATCATAAAAAGTGAGGGAAAACTGATTCAGGCCTATGGGTATATCCAGCAGCAGAAATATGAAACCGCCGAAAATCTTCTCCTTGAAGCTGCATCGGAGCTTGATAGCTACCAGAATATCTCTCTGGAGATGATGGAAAGGGAGAAGAACCAGTACGACAGCAGCCGTGCTCTCTACGACTCCCTTGCATCCGAGATTATCAATATTGCCCGCACAAGGGCCCCGAAGAAAAAAATCGATCTGCTGCACAAAAGACAATCGGATATCAAGGGAAGTATCGATTCTTTCCAGAAATCCTCCGATGAGCAGAGGAGAGTCCGTTTCTTCGAGAGAGGAATCTACATCCTGAAGGAAGATCTGGAGTATGCTGTCGCAACCGTACAGAGAATTCTGCGGGGTACCGGTACGGAACAGCAAAAGGTGAGAACGAGAGAGGAACGGAAAATTGATGATGAGATTGAGGAACTGAAGGGAAAGATGCAGGATATAGGAGACTAAAGTAATCTGTTTTGTAAATAAAAAATATCCGGGGAAGCGTAAAAAAGAAAGTGACCTTTTATGAAATGGAAGATAGCAGTATTTGCGGCGGTTCTTTTGACAAAAGTGTGTATGGCAGACTATGTCGGTATCTACGTGTCAAGCGCGCATTATTATGATAATGATGCTGATGGTTTTATCGACAGTGTCATTCTCAATTTTTCAGGTTCCGTGCTGGAGAGTGACCTTCCGGCATTTCTAAAGCTTCTGGACATGCCCACCTGGCGTAATTTTACGGTTCGCCAATCCCGGCTGCTTTCAGAGAAAGCCATAGAAATTCTGGTGAGAGAGAACAGGGATCATCCGGTAACATCTGTAAGCGGACAGGATCTCTTCCGTACCAGGGAGGGGAAACTGCCCGGGGGTGGGGAGGTGAGGACCAACAGTTTCATGGCCAGGGATCACTTATCACCGGTAATCGTATCCGCGAACCTGATCTCTTATACCGGATTGGTTGATTCCCTTATTGTCGTGTTCTCAGAACGTATCAATGCCTTTTCCGCAAGCGAGCCATTCAGTTTTAAGGCTTCGGATGGAAGTAACTATTCTGTAAGCTTTTCCGGAAGCAGTCTTGAAACAGATACCTATACGGGTGAGGTTTCCGGAGGTGATATTGGTGTAATAAAGCAGGGAGACTCTGTCTGGATAAGGCCCCAGGCACAGATTAGTGATCCCCTGGATAATGTTCAGACCAATTCCGCAAACCGCAGAGCGGAGATCAATGCCACAGTTGTCAATGATGCACTAACGTTTACAAATGCATATTATTATGACCGTGATGCAGATGGGTTTATCGACAGTATAGTAATTGCCTGCAGAGGGGAGCTGAGCGGAAGCGATCTGGAAATTCTTAGTGATCTTATCGTTTTACCTCCTGAGCGCAATTTTACCCTGGATAACATCTCTTTTTCTTCCGGAAATTTAATATTGACTGTACATGAGGGTTCTACTGAGCCAAAGACATCTGTTTTTTCCACCGATATCATATCGATAAAAAGAGGTATTATTCCCGGGAAAGGGTTAGTGGGTGCAATGGCCATTTCTGTTCAGGATCGGGTAGCTCCGGTGCTTCTCAGTGCTCACGTGGAAACTCATGAAGTTGGTGATGATACACTGTTTATGGATTTTTCAGAAAATATTTCCAGAGTACCACCCGGAGAACCCTTCATTTTTCACAATGGAAATGCAAGGTACCAGGTCATACTGTCAACTATATCTCTGAGATCGCATCAGTACATGGGACGAATTCTCTCTGTTGATGGAGAGATGAATGCCGGGGACTCAGTCTGGATAAATGCCTCTGTAAATACCAGCGATCTGGCGGGAAATGCACAGAGCAACAGCGGCAACCGGAGAGTTTTCCTCACAGTGAACAATCTGGATATCCCGGTGGAATTTGCTTCTGCGGCGTACTTTGATGACGATGCAGACGGGTTTATAGACAGAATAAATATTGAGTTTTCCGGACCGGTGTCGAGTACAGACCTTGAGAGGATTTCCGAACTGCTTCAATTCCCTTCAGCACGAAACTTCCAGGTCCAGTCTTTCTCTCAGCAGAACACCACTATTATTGTACGTGTTGTCGAAAGGAGAAACCAGCCCAACACTGCCGTAACCGCAGATGACAGAATAAGAATAGTTTCCGGAAGGACCCCCGGGGGAGGTTTACTTGTAGAGAAAACAATTCAGGTCAGCGACAGCGTGGCACCTGTCCTTCTCAGCGCTCATCTTGACTGGTTCGGAGAGGGAAGAGATTCTTTGAGACTCGTATTCTCCGAACCTGTCAAAAGTACCTCCAGCCAGCGTCCCGCTCTTTTCAGAAAGCCAGGAGAATGGATCTATGAAGTGGTGATAAACGATTCCAGAGTAATTGAAAGTCGCTTAAGCGGGCTTGTGGTCTCTGTGAGCGATAACAGTGGTATGCGGATTGGTGATTCAGTGTGGATCAATACAGAGGCCAGAATCTCTGATAATCAGGATAATGTGCAGCTTAACGCCCTAAACAGGCGGGTTCTTCTAACGATGGAGACACACTTGTCTTTACGGGTGATGGCTGAAAACAACCCGTTTACAGAGGGCAGGAGACCTATGCCGGAGATAGTAAAGAGCATCTATGCCAGAAAGGGTTTGGTTGCACCTGCTGACGGGATGGTGATTGTGGCAGAGCCGGATCGTGTGTTCCGAGAGTCTCTTGATCTGGAGGGGACAGTCTCTATTTACGATGTGGTGCATAACCCCGTTATTCAGAAAAAGAAAATGTTGTTTGACAGCGGAAAGAACCGTCTGTACTTTGTCTGGGACGGCAATAACTATAATGGAAGAAAAACCGGTACAG
The DNA here is from genome assembly GCA_035382965.1 of Chitinispirillaceae bacterium. Taxonomy (GTDB): domain Bacteria; phylum Fibrobacterota; class Chitinivibrionia; order Chitinivibrionales; family Chitinispirillaceae; genus JAAYIG01. Next base: position 11,795 of record DAOTAZ010000039.1, read on the forward strand.
GTACCTATCTGGCTATAGTAAAAGTAAAAGACAGATCGGGGAAGGAGATAACCAGGCAGTTGAATCTGGGGATTAAGAGATAGGGTTTAACAGAATAATAATCAGAAACAGGATCGGAAGTTAACGCAAAGGCTGCAGAGAACACAGAGGTAAAAGACGCAAAGATAAAAACAGGTCTCAAAATATAAACAAGCCACATTTACAGGAAGTTGATTGCCTTAATCATCACTGGTACCACACTTCATGAAATTCATTCCGCTTTTAATCGCCTGAACAGGAAATATGATGTTTTTTACTTTCGGTCATCCCTTGTTTATTTTACTTTCGGTGATGTAAGTAGCTGTTTCTATTTGTCGACCGGGAAGTCACTAATATAAATATGAATCAGCGTCTGAAGAATTCGCATCGCCCATGGTGCGGATAAGAAAAATCCAGAAACCGTGATTGAAGCTATAACTGTTTTGACCGAACACAATGGAAAAGAAAGGCAGGTAAACAATGCCAGGACCAGCAACAAAACTCGGGTCATTGACCGGACACGGCGGAACGGTTATTGGGCCGGGATGCTCGAATGTTTTGATTGAAAAATCACCTGCAATCCGAATTGGTGCTGATATGCATGTTTGCCCGATGGTAACTCCTGGCACACCTCCAATTCCGCATATTGGTATGAATAACATAGGGCCAGGGTGCCCGACTGTTTTAATAGGCGGACTTCCTGCATCAACAGTTGGCGACTATTTTCTCTGTGCCGGATCGCCCGCACCAGTTGTAATGGGTGCGAATACTGTTTTTATTGGCACTGGCGGTGTGGGTGGTGGGGCCAGTTCACCGCAAGCGAAAGCTGAGGCGGGACTCAAAGCCGGTACTATTTCTCCAATAAAAGGTACAGAAACATATCCCATAGAGATTCAGGCAATCGCTTTGGTGATGCAGGATTATTGTACCCCGGAAGGGCAGCAGCTTGATATGTCGGTGATCGATGCACTGGCGCAGGAGTATGAACGTAAGAAGAAGGAAGAAAGTGGAAAGGAAGTGTTAACAATTGCCGATGTTGTGGAAATACTCAAATCGCTTGAAACTGAGGAGGGTTACGAAGCAGCACGGCATTTTGCATCAGAGTTTGATTTTGAGGTTTTATGTTCAATGACGCGTAAGTTTATTGAAGGGAAAGATACTGATCCCAGGAATGATCCCAATCTGATGCCGACACGGTTTATGATTCTTTATGGTGTGGATGATTCCAGGCTCAAAGAGATCGACAGACATCCCGACAGTTTTGAAGGGAAGCCGGAGCATAAGATGAATGTCATCAATTTGAAGAAGGCACTACGGCTTATGGGCAGTGAAGTTGATGAATCATCATTTTATGATGCCAAGACCTATAATGCTCATTTGGAATATATTCGACAGGTTACATCGAAGGCATTTGAACGGGATAAAACGCATTGTGTTGAAGAAAAAGAAACACTCGGTTCGATAGCCGCGAAGTACGGCCTGCCAACATGGAAATACCTTTACCAGTTGAACAGGGATACTATCGGCGATAATCCGGATTTGTTAAAAACCGGTACTGAACTGAAAATTCCCCAGTGGGATTCAACTGGTGGTGACGAGAAAATTGCAGCAAAGGGGGCGAAGCCATCAGACTATATTGGCGGTATAAAGTACCGCTATCCATGGGTTCCTTTCAGTTTTTCTTTGGGGATAACTTCCATGGAAAAAACCACTGAAACGGAGTCGTATCAGAAAGCAAAGGTATGTGTCATCAAGAATGTTCAAACCGGAGATGAACTGATAAAAGTGGAATTGAATGCCAGTGATGATTTCAACGAACTTGTTCCCGATTGCCAGGAATACTCGATTGAGATTGACGGTGAAACATGGAGATAGTGCAACATAACTTTTAGGGTAACTATGAGTCTTAATGATGCACGGGTAATCTATCCGGTACGTGAAGTACATGCAAGCTGCATTGTGGATGGGCACATGCATATTAACAGTGGGGCATGTGCTCCGCTTCCACTGTTATATTTGCAGGTGGAAAGCAAAGCGGCAGGGGCGGATGTTTCGGGTGTCCCGGTAGTGCATACACGAGAATCGCTTGAAAAAGCCATGAAAATGATTGGCTTTCGAGATGGTGTGGACATGCAGCGCCTTTCGACCGAGATGATGGGAAAGAGAGCAGGTCAGATCAACCTCGCGACATATTATACACTGGAAGACAGCTCAAAATTCGGGAAGACAATACCTCCGCTGCCAAGAGTAGATGAGCAGGGTGATATCATAGTACCTGAAAAGCAGATTGCCTCGCCCATGATAATCATGCCAATGGACATGGAACTTGCGCATATTGCCGGATATGAAGGATCACTGATTTATCATGGTGAAGAGAAGGGGTTGTTCTTTTACAAAAGGTATTCCGGGAAGTTGCCGGAGGAGCGGGGTAAAAAGGTCAGTCTTGCACATGAGTGGGATAAAACCAAGGGGTTGAAGCTGCATCAGTGGAAGAGACAGTTCACCGAAACCAGAGATTCTGCAAAGAACCATCCATTTCATGAGATTCCCTTGTATTTCTATGATCCAAGACGGTGGCGGAGACCTGAAAATGAAAAGATTACTTCAGTCTTGAAAAAGACTTTGGAATATGGAAGGTGGTCAGATCCCTTTAAGAAAGTCGCTGCAGCATGGCTGGAACCATCCAAAGGGAATCAGATCGAATCCCGGCCCGGGGTTTTTATCGGATTCAAAATGTATCCCCCGCTTGGTCACAAGCCATTCGATGAACTCTGTGAGTATCTTCCCGAATATTACCACCGCTGCCAGAAGGAACAAATACCAATTTTGACCCATTGTTCTCCCGGAGGGATGACAACACACGAAATCGACTTTTATCAGGAGTTCGATGAGGCAAACAGGTCACTTCGGCAGAAGATGCAAATCAAGCAGTTACAGAAGGTGCTGTCGCTGCGTGGTTTTTATTCTAATCAACAGCCTGCGACCCGGCAACAATTCAATTTCAAGCCTGTTGAGCAGTCCACTCCTCAACAACCGCTCATTCAAGATGCGAAATCCTATTTCTTTGAGAACTATGTCAGCCCCAGAGCATGGGAGCCGGTGCTTGAGAACTTTCCCGACCTTCGTTTATGCCTTGCGCATTTTGGGGGCGATGAGTGGCGTCAGGGAACAAAAAATGACTGGCTTGAAAAGCCACCCAGTCGTTGGGTGCAGGGAATTGTTGATCTGACAAAGAAATATAAGAACGTGTATACAGACATCTCCTGCTTTAATCTATCAGACAAACTCTTTTCCGGCAAGGATACGGTTGAAAGTTCGTTGATCAATTATCTTGGCTGCTTGCGAAAACCCGACCGCACTCATCTGCGCAATAAGATCATATTCGGCACTGACTGGTATCTGACCATGATAACCAGGACCAGAGGT
>DAOTAZ010000040.1:0-1752 GCA_035382965.1 Chitinispirillaceae bacterium
GCTTATCGAGATGCTGGTGGAATATTCTGGTGCAGCCGTGGCACACCTCCTTCCTGATTCACTGCTGAGAAGTCTTATCATAGAGGGTATCATCGGGGGAGTCGGTGGTGTGGTCGTATTTCTTCCCAATATTCTTATTCTTTTCTTCGGCATAGCGATTATGGAAGATACCGGTTATATGGCGAGGGCAGCATTTATAACCGATAAGATCATGCACAAGGTCGGGCTTCATGGAAAGAGTTTCATTCCCATGATCATGGGAATGGGCTGCAGTGTACCGGCTATAATGGCTGCGCGCACTCTGGAGTCTGAAAATGACAGACGAAAAACGATTTTGCTGGCGCCACTGATAAGTTGCTCAGCCAGACTTCCGGTGTATGTGCTTTTCGCGGGTGCTCTTTTTCCAAAGCATGCCGGCAATGTGATATTTCTTTTCCAGTTTGTTTTCGGGACACTGGCATTTTTTATCATGGCCTATATTTTCAGCAAGACCATTTTCAGAGGAGAAGATCAGCCTTTTGTAATGGAACTCCCTCCTTATCGTTTACCAACCTTTAAAAGTGTCATGATTCATATGTGGCAGAGAACGGAGCATTTTCTAAAGAAGATGGGTGGAGTGGTACTGGTCTTTTCGATTATTATCTGGGCACTGGGTAAATTTCCCCAGGACAGAGAGCTTCAGAATACTTATGAGCATGAAATCAGTTCTGTAAAGAACTCTCATGAACTCACTGAGGAACAGAAAAACGATCTGATTTCAGATCTGGAGTCCAGTCTTCATACCGAGATGATGAAGAGGTCTTATATAGGCCGTATTGGAAGTGCGATATCACCTGTTTTTCGGCCGCTTGGTTTTGAATGGCGGGAATCTGTCTCGCTTCTGACAGGTTTTGTAGCCAAAGAGGTTGTGGTAAGTTCGATGAGTGTGCTTTACGGGTCAAAGGAAGACGGGGTGGTGGATGATGAGAAGTTTCATTCAGAGATAGCCAGGCATTTTACTCCTCTGAAGGGGTTTGTGTTTATGCTCTTTGTGCTGCTCTACACCCCCTGTGTTGTGGCGCTGATCACTGTTATTCGAGAACTTCATAGTGTTAAATGGTCCATATTCTCTGTAGTCTATCAGCTTGTTCTGGCCTGGGTGGCTGCCTTTGCGGTTTATCAGGGTGGGAGATTGCTGGGTTTGGGGTAGTAAATCAGAGCTAATAAACAATTTACAATTGAGTTAAATAAAGAAAGGCCGGGATTTAATTCCCGGTCTTTCCTTCAGAGGCCATGTTTTTACAAGACAAAATGTGTCTTTTTACGTAAAAATCTATTGGGGCCTTGAGAATGTTTTTATGAATGGTTTTAACAGGCATCCAATTGCAGACACCTGAAACAGGCAACGTGCCTTCCCAATTTATCATATACTGGAATGGGAGTTTCCGTCTTTCGATTTTTTGCCAATAATTTCGGGGTGATTTTAAAAATGCAGTTACTCCGATATCCCCACAATCTGATACCGTCTTGCCTTTCTTATTTCTCTTCCCTCTTTTTTCCCGGGTGGTCTGCTTCTTTTTCTTATATAATTCACATACACATAACTTCCCCCGTAAAGAACTATAATGATGATCGCGATATTTACGGGTGAATGCAGAAGACGGTAGTAATTGAAGTACCGTTCGAGTATAAAAGCTACACTTGAGACCAGAGGAATATGAATAAGGTAGGGGTAAAATGAACTTCTTCCGGTGTTTCTTATAAAAGAAATGG
>DAOTAZ010000040.1:1762-15236 GCA_035382965.1 Chitinispirillaceae bacterium
AATCCTGGATATAAATCCCAGTTCAGATGTCAGTAAAAACAGAATGAGACAGAAGATCGGGGTCAGGAAGAGATGATAAGTCATAAATGCAAGGAATTTGTTGTCTGGTGATTTCAGGGATAATAGATTGTAAATAGCGAATGCAGAAACGATTAATAGAATGTCAACCAATATACCAGTGTAAAAGGGATACTTTTTCTGTTCGCTTAACTGAAGGAGACGGGCAAGAAACATCCCTGCGACAAACTCAAAGAGCCTTACCGGCGCAAATATGTGAAAGAACATATACCATTTCGGATCTGCTTCTATAACACGGTAGAGAAGAGTCCATAAAAAAACAGGAATAAAACAGAGGAAAATGGAAAGTATGGTAACTCTCTTTGTTTTCAGCTTTCCGGTTATTATAAGCAGAGGTTTAAATAAAAGGTAACAGAGGAAAAACGCCGAAAGTGCCCATGATGGGGTATTAAGGTTATAGCTGAAAAACGGGAACAGAGACCAGAGGAGAGAAAGGTGCATGAAACCTGAAAATGCGAATTTGCCAAAATCAATTGATTCAGCCGGTAGTTTGACCAGCATGAGGATCATCATGGCTATTGTGGTGATAAAATGCAACGGATAAAGCTCAGAGAATCTCTTCCGTAAAAATGGTAATGTTTTAAATTCTGCGGCTTTGGGAAGAAACTTGGTGGCGAAAATGAAACCGCCAAGAATAAAAAAGATGCTGGCGTGAAAGGCTGGGCCTTTTAGAATTCTGAAAAGCCAGGCTGGAGAGCCGCCAAGGTCATTCAGCCCTCCCATGTTTTCGAAATGAAAGAGGACAATGTTAAGTGACGCAATCAGCCGCAGTCCATCGACGGAGAGGAAGTAACGGCTGGAAGATGATGTAGTTGACTGATTTTTCATGCCTGAGGAAATCTTAAAAAATAAAAATCAGAATGTAAAATCCTTTTCGGAAGGAAGGTTCAATTCCTTTGAAGTAGTAAATTTATATTCATGACCGCTGCTCCGTACAACAATATTTTTCCCTTCTCCCTCAATCTGGAAGCGGTCTTCGGGGCTGCGGTTTTTGATCAGGTTGATAAGACAGATTGCTTTTTCCAGTCCGTCTCCTCTCTGAAAATTCCAGACCTCATCCGGCTGTGCCATCCTTGTCTTTCCGCTGTATATGGAATCGTTTCTCATCGATATAAGTGCAGAATAAGCCTGATCCACCTCCATCCCGCTCATCCCTTTCAGACTGACAGGGTTGCGTTCCAGAGCAGCTTTTAGAAATGGTTTCCAGGCGCTGCGGCTGATATCCCGGAAAGCATAGAAAGCAAGATCCGCAGATGCATTTTCTTTTCTAAGGGATTCAAGTTTCTCTATTACCTCCTCTGCAGATTCAGGATTTCCCAGATCTATCGGTTTTTCCGGCATCCATTCTTTATCGGTATTGGGCAGTTGAGGAACGGTTTTGCAGAACTTTTTGAGATCGTGTACTATTTCATCAACATTAAAGCAACTGTGCCGTAAACAGGCTCTGAGTTTTTCGACTGTTTCCGTCTCATCGAAAATAACCCTGTTTTCCTTGAAGAATAATTCCATCTCACTCATCAGGATTCGTTCGGGCAGGGGTTCCGTATAAAACTCATCCTCCTCGATCTCATGCAGCAGTGATTTCTGGGTTGAATTGCCTACTCTGGACTTGCTTGAATGCTCGTAATGATAAACTTTCTCTGCTTCTATATAACGGGGTTTACCGCAGCATTGATGGGAGATCTGGAAACAGCGCTGGTATTTGCTGTGTTGTCTGAGGAAATTTGACAGTATCTCGTATGTAACTTCGGTTTGAAGGAATTTGCTTATTTTGTGAGCAAAATTGCTGTAACTTCGGGGCTGAATTGTTGCTTTGTCATAGAGTACGTGGATATAGCCGGTCCGATGGGCTACGATGGTGACCCGCTCGTTTTCCAGGGCACGTCTGGCTTTGGCGGAAAGTTCGGTTCCATTGAACCACATGGTTTTAGTCACTATCCGCCTGTTATTTGTAATTATTCCATCACCGATATCCAGAAAATTTTGAGAGTGCAGCGGTGTAGCCATCATGAAGATATTTTCCAGAGGAATTTTTGCTACCACAAATGATGCTGCAGCGTAAAGTGCGGCCAGTGATACACACTCTCCTGCTCCTGTCGAATAGCCCTCCTTGTACCTGAATGCCTCCATTGCCTCAAGTGTTTCTGTCTTCCAGTAGGGTATTACATCCGAATTGTATTTATCGAGTCCGAAGTGTTTTCTGATATCGATATCGAAGTAATATTTGTCACCTTCGTAACCGAAAAGTGCGTTGCTTCTTGCAAGCACGCTCTCATCTATCATTCCTGAGAAGCGAGCCAGTTCTCTGCCTTTTGTTGTAAGGCCCCAGGTGTCCAGATCGAGATTAAACCAGAAATGATCGATAATGTATTGTTTGAGCCTCTGGATTCGTCTCTGCGGCGGCTTCTTTGATTCTCCGGTAAACCAGGGATCCGAAAGCCACGCCCATAAATCAGGGGACATGGTATTGGCCAGAAACAGAGAATACATCAACTCCGGAAAAATAAAGACCTCCATATCCGACAGTGTTATTGCTGAAGAATATTTTTCCAGGGAACGTGGGTCATTCTCATTGAACATTTTGCTGCTCCGGTTCGGGGTCGGTATCGACTCCTGCCTTGATAGACTAAAGGACTACCTTGGTTTTAATGATTTCTGGTTTTTGAATATAAATGCTTCTATACCGGTGCCGGTTAAGAACTGTAAAAATCTTTTCCCATTGAAAAAATCAAGGATCATTTTCCTGATCACGGTACCCGGTGGTGCCTGTAATCTGGCAGGAACAAATTTGGATTAGCCTTTTTCCTGAATATAATTTAGAAATCTACTTCAAAACCTGCTCCCGGGTGCCATGGAAAACAACTATGTGGCAGGGAGGCAATCTGGAAAGGTTTTTGTACCATTCCAAAACTCTCACAGTCAAGTTTCCGGAACAGCTAATCTAGGAAGAGGCAAATCAGCCATGAGAACAATAGGTGTCTGTTTTGGGTCTACCACTGTCCAGTGTGTAGAAGTTGTTGTCGAGAAAAACACCAAACATATTGGAAAAATCATAAGAATTCCTCACGAAGGTAATCCGCAGCAGGTTTTCAAGGATCTGCTTTCCGGTCTGGATATCCACAATATCAGCGGGATAGCGGTTACCGGCCGGGCTTTCCGTAAAAATGTGAGGCTATCGAGTATTTCCGAGCCGGAGGCACTGGAGTTTGCTCTGAAAGAGGAGTATAGTGACGGGGCTTTTCCTGATCTTGTGATCAGTTCCGGGGGGGAAACCCAACTGGTTTACTCTATCAATAGAAATGGCGGGATAGTCTCGGTGCACTCAGGCAACAAGTGTGCATCAGGGACAGGAGAGTTTTTCCTTCAGCAGATCCGCAGGATGGGGCTTGAGCTCGATGAAGCGGTTGAGCTGGCCTCCAGGGGAACTCCTCATAAGATTGCCGGAAGATGCAGTGTATTCTGTAAAAGCGACTGTACTCATGCTCTTAACAAAGGAGAGCCAAAGGAGAATGTCGCTGCCGGGCTCTGCACGATGATGGCAGATAAGATTTCTGATCTGGTAAAAGATATACAATACGAGAAAGCTGCGCTTATCGGCGGGGGATCTCTCAACGGGGCAATGGTTAAAGAACTGAAATCACGTTTCGGCAAACTTGAGATTCCAAGAATAGCCGAGTGTTTTGAAGCGTATGGGGCAGCGCTCTGGGCTCTGGAGAACAAATGCATTCCGGTAGAGAGCATCGATGGATTGTTTACCGGCTGTGCAAATTCATTCGGATCTCATCCCCCTCTGAAAAGCGCGCTTGGTCTGGTGGAATTCAAGGAGGCCAACAGGGGAACTGCCTCAGAAGGTGATAAATGTATTCTGGGTCTTGATGTCGGATCAACGACTACAAAAGCTGTAATCTTACGTCAATCTGACAACAGTATCCTTTCTTCTGTTTACCTTCGTACAAACGGAGACCCGGTAGGGGCCGCCAGAAACTGCTACAGATCCATGAAGACCCAACTGGGTGGTGTTGAAATAGACATAGTGGCCCTTGGTGTCACCGGATCGGGACGTCAGATAGCTGCGCTTCATGCACTCACCGATAATGTAATAAATGAAATCATCGCTCATGCTGCCGCGGCATCGTATTTCGACAAGGAAGTTGACACGATATTTGAGATAGGGGGGCAGGATGCCAAATACACTTACCTGACCGGAGGTGTTCCGTCGGATTATGCGATGAATGAGGCGTGCAGTGCCGGAACCGGCTCCTTTCTGGAGGAATCGGCGCGTGAGTCACTGAATGTACTTACAGAAGATATTGCTGAGGGCGCCTTGCGGGGAGAGAATCCTCCCAACTTTACAGATCAGTGCTCTGCCTTCATTTCGAGTGATATCAAGATCGCAGGTCAGGAGGGGATCAGCAAAGATGACATCTTGGCCGGGCTCGTTTATTCTATCTGTCTGAATTATCTTAACCGGGTGAGAGGTTCACGTCCGGTTGGTAAAAAGATTTTCATGCAGGGAGGAGTCTGTTACAATAAGGCTGTTCCGGTTGCGATGGCCTCATTGATGCAGCATCACATAATTGTTCCTCCTGATCCGGGTCTGATGGGGGCGTTTGGTGTGGCGCTGGAGGTGAAGAAAAGGATTGAACTGGGTATCAGCAGTGAAGGACATTTTGATCTGGATGAACTGATAAACAGAGAGGCAGCCAGGGAAGACAGCTTTGTCTGTTCGGGCGGCAGGGAGAAATGTGACCGCAAATGCGAGATTTCACGAATAAGAGTAGGGGATAAAGTTTATCCATTCGGTGGAATCTGCAACAAATATTACAACTTGCGGCTCAACCGGCATATCGATTCAGGTAAATATGACCTGGTGGCACTGCGGCAGAAGCTTCTATTTGAGAAATACGGGGTTAAGCAGGGAGATTTCCAGCCCGATCAGGATAAACCTGCACGTACTGTCGGGATTCTGAGATCATTTCTCACCCATTCGTTTTATCCTCTGTATTCAAATTTCTTTCACAAGATGAATTTCAGGGTTGTGCTTTCCGATGAAATTGACAGTGAGGGAATATCCCGGGTCGAATCGGCTTTCTGTTTCCCGGCTGAGATTACTCACGGGAGTTTCTATAACATACTTAAAAAGAACCCCGATTATATCTTCCTTCCTCAGGTGATGCAGATTCCGGTTCCCAATGTACCCACATACAGCAGGGCATGTGTATTTGTACAGGGTGAACCTTATTATCTCAGGACTACATTCCGGCGTGAGATTGAGCAGTTGCCGGTGATTGTGCTCTCTCCGGTTCTGAAGATGGAGAAAGGGTATGAGGCAGCCGAGGACACGATGGTTGAGATGGCGCGTGGTATGGGGGTTAGTGAAAAGGACGCACGGAGAGCGTACCGGTATGCCTGCAGAAAACAGAGGGAGTTTGAGCAGGAACTGCTTGAGATCGGGAAAACAGTGCTGGATGACCTTGACAGGAATCCTGATACTTTCGGGATAGTACTTTTCGGCCGTCCCTACAACTCTTTTGCTTCAGATGCAAACATGGGTATACCCCACAAGGTGGCGTCAAGAGGCTATTATGTAATCCCTTACGACATGCTTTCCGCACAGCATTTTGAAGTTGATACCAAGATGTTCTGGGGAATGGGGCAGAAGATCATGAAAGCTGCCCAATTTGTAAAGCAGAAGAATAATCTCTTCGGGTTTTATGTGACAAACTTTTCCTGCGGTCCGGATTCATTTCTGCTCGGTTATTTCCGCAAGCTCATGGGCAGCAAACCCTCTTTGACTCTTGAGCTGGATCAGCACACTGCCGATGCCGGAATCGATACCCGTACCGAAGCTGCACTTGACATAATGAACAGCTACAGACAGTTGGGGATAACACCGGCTGTAAAGCGTTTCAGGTCCGCAAAAGTGGTAAACAGGGGTAAAGAGATCAAAGTTATCTCCTCAAACGGCAGAGAATACAGTCTGAAGGATCCCATGGTGGAAATAGTGCTTCCATCGATGGGCAGGTACAGTACTGAGAGTGTTGCTGCAATTCTTAGATCAATGGGTATCAATGCCCGTGCGCTCCCTGTAGCGGATAAGGAAACTCTGCTTGAAGGACGAAAGAATACCACCTGTAAGGAGTGCCTGCCTTACATAGTCACTACAGGGTCATTTCTGCAGTATATCAGGCAAAATCCCGGCCGTAATAAGGTAACACTGTTTTTCATGGCAACAGGTGGCGGCCCCTGCAGGCTTGGGCAGTATTGCAGGGCACTGGAGAATGTTATTGAAAGGGAGCAGATTCCCGATGCCGCGGTCTTTACCATGACAGATGAGAATGGTTACGGAGGCATGGGGAGTCGCTGTCTGTTAAAGGCCTGGCAGGCAATTATTATTTCCGACTGTTTGGCGGATATCAAGAGTACTCTTGCCGTTTGTGCAAGTGACAAGAAGGCTGCGCTTGATGAAGTTGAGAAAATCTGGAAAGAATTGATCTCCTATTTTGAAGGCCGACTTTCAGTTCGTTTGAGTGTTCTTCTTTCCCGTGCGGTATCAAGGCTCTCGGCAATTCCCCTGAAAAAGGATCCATCCAGAATTCCTGTGATCTCTCTTATCGGGGAAATATTTGTAAGGAGAGATGAGTTTTCAAGGAAGAACATAGTTGATTACCTGGAAAACAACGGATTTATGGTAAGAGTTGCTCCGGTAGCGGAGTACATGTGCTACAGTAACTATGTTGTTCATTCCGGTCTTGGTGAAAGGGAGTTTTCCTTCAGTGAACAGGTTCGGATGAAACTGGTTGTTCAGATTCAGGAGTGGTGGGAGAGGAGAATAAAAACTATCCTTTCCGAAAGTGGACTTTACAAATTTGAAATGATCGATGTGGGAAAGACAATCAGGGGTGTTTCTCATCTAATAAACGAAAATTTCAGGGGTGAGGCTATTCTCACTGTGGGGCTTGCCCTCAGGGAGATTCTCCACGACTCCTGCGGAGTCATAGCAATCGGCCCCTTTGGCTGTATGCCCTCAAGAGTGGCTGAATCGATTCTGAAAAAGGAGATGAATATTGAGGGTAAGGAAAGGATGTGTGAACCCGGAAGTAACATCGAGCATTTCAGGGAACTTCAGGATCTTCCCTTCTTTTCATTGGAAACTGATGGTTCCGCATTTCCTCAGTTGATAGAGGCAAACCTTGAGGCTTTTATCCTGCAGGCCAGACGTGTTCACAACCGTATACTGGAAACAAAAGACCATGGAGACAGCAGCACAGGCAGGCGTCTGTCGCTAAGATGGTATGATATTGTTACCGGTAACGGCAAAGCTCTCTCAGGGGTTAAAAAAAAGCTCCGTTGACCACTTCCTCTTATCACTGTATAATTAATCTGTTCTGTATCTGAATTATCTGTTCCTGATAATTCAGATACAGGTATTTTTTTATTGAAAATCAAGGTTATCTATCAATCAGGTAAATCATGGTCAAAAAAACGGTATTATCCTTAATTATTGCCACAGCTTTAATCACTGGCTGTGCCGGACCTGCAAAGCAGCTTGACACTGAAGCACTGCTGCCGGAAATCGATGTCATTCAGGTAAAAGAGAATTCCGATGAAGCTCTGAAACTGGCTCAGGAGGCCAAGCTTGATGTTGAAGTGCTCACTGCCAGGCTTAACGAAATCGACAGCAAGATTATTATGCTTTCAGAGGAGATCTCCAGTGTGTCAGGTGCCAAAATCGAGGAGCTCGAGAGCAGACTTGCTTTACTTGTGGAAGCTTACAAAGATCTTGCGGCACAGGTGAAGGCTCTCGAAACGAAGTCTTTGGGATCCGGGAGGAAAAGCAGCAGCCCGGGCCCAACCTTCTCACCCTCATCGGCCGTTTCGGTTATTACTTCTCCTGAGCATGAACTGTATCAGAAAGGGCTTCAGGTTTTCAATACCCGTCAGTATGACAATGCCATGAAGATTTTTAACGATGTCCTCCAGCAGTATCCATCAGGCAAATATCCCGATAACTGCCATTACTGGATTGGTGAATGCTTATACGCCAAGGGAGATTTCGCCGGCGCGATTGCATCATTCCAGAAAGTTCATTCGTATCAGAATTCCGGCAAAGCTGATGATGCGCAGATAAAAATCGGGCTCTGCTATTTGAAAATGGGGCAGACTGGAGCTGCAAAGGAAGAATTTAAGAAATTGAAGGACCGCTATCCGGCCAGTGAGTATGTACCCAGGGCAGAGAAATATCTTTCTGAGCTGAAATAGTGTGTTTTCAGGCAGCGGGAGACTTGGAACCCGCTGTTTTTGATACAACTTCTTGCTTTTTGCCCCTCTCAAAAACCACTTTTAAATGTTATTCATTAGCCGGCAAGAGCTCTCCATTAATCTATAACTCCTGGAAAATCTATGAAAAAACTTAATGCAGGTATTCTTCTTATATGCGGTTTATTGCTTATACCTTGCGCAGAGGGAGCAAAAATCAAATCAAAGCAGTATGACTGCTCAAAGAAGATGTCTGAGGCGCTTGAGCTGTATAAAAAACAGAAATACTCCAGAGTAAAAACACTGCTTGAGGATGTCAAAATTCAGTGCAGCGGCAGCCCTGTAATCGACAGTGTCCTTTACTATCTTGGAATGTCGGATATGCACATGAAAGCTTATGTGGATGCCCGCTCGGAATTTGAAGCACTTGCGCAGGATTTCCCAAATTCTCCTTTTTATGAGGAAGCTCAGTTCAGAATCGGCCTTTCAGTCTATCGTCAGTCGCACACCTCAAGCCGGGACCAGACAGAAACAAAAGAGGCGATCCGTCTTCTGCGGGATTTTTTGGAAACTTATCCTGAAGGTAAGATGGCTGACAGTGCTTCAAAGTATCTCAATGAGGCTGTGGAGAAGCTGGCTCAGAAGGAATTTGACAATGCGCGGTTCTATGTAAAGATCCACGAACCCGAAGCCGCTGTGGTGTATTATAAATCGTTTATTAATGAATATCCAGGTTCCAGGCTTACAGATCAGGCTTATTTGAATCTGGCGGAACTTCTGTTTAAACTGGACAGAAAAAGTGATGCGCAGGAAGTGCTTGATCGGTTGCTTGAATCCAGTAAAGATAAGGATGTCATCAACAAGGCCAAAGCGCTGCGCTCCCGTAAATCCTGATAGTGTTTTCAGGGGAGCAGAATGTCAGGGCACATCGGAATACTCGGCGGTATTTTCGATCCTGTTCACAATGGTCATCTCGCGATTGCCTCACTGGCCCGTGAATCTTTTGGTCTGCAGAAAGTTCTTTTTATCCCTTCCGGTTCTCCTCCTCATAAAGACAGTGTAACAGCTTCTGCTGAAGACCGGCTGGCGATGTTGCGGCTTGCCCTCAAAAATGAGCCCGGTGCAGAGATACGGGAGGAGGAGTTGCATCGCAGCGGCTACTCTTATACAATCGATACTCTTCATGAGCTCAGAAAGCAGTATGATGGGCAGTTCTTTTTTATTATTGGTTCTGACAATATTACTGAAATTCCGGGCTGGCACAGGTACCGCAGCATTATCCAGATGGTCGAATTATGCATAGCGCATCGGCCAGGTTATGCGGTAAAGATCCCTCCTGAACTGAAAGACGCCTCTGTCCGCACATTTCCTTCACCGGAGTGGGGAATCAGCTCCACTATGATCCGGCGGTATCTGAAAGAAGGACTCTCCTGCCGTCATCTTATCCCTGAGCAGGTAAGAGAGTATATTTTAAAGAAAGGGCTTTACAGGAATACACGGGTGGATTCCATGGGAAACAGAAAGGTATACAGCCATGAACCAGGAAAAGGATGCAGAGGGTAAGAAGTTTCTGGGTATCCATTTCCGCTGCTGTAATGTTTACACCAGAATCTATAAAAGTAAAGAGGGGAAATCCTACAGGGGACAGTGCCCCAGGTGTGGAAAAAGAGTAGAAGTACCCATTGGCGAGGGTGGTGTTTCAAGCCGCTTTTTTGAAGCTTACTGAGGATGAGGACCAGAAGAGAACTTATTAAGGATCTTCTTCTTTTGGCAGGCACTATTGCTGCCGGGCCTTCTTTGGCATCCGCTCCCCGTTATCATGCTGCCAGGTACTGGTCAAAGATGGGCAACAGTATTCTGTGTGAGCTTTGCCCGAACGGATGTGTTTTACCTGAAGGGAAAACAGGTAACTGCCGCAACCGGAAGAATTCTGGAGGCAAGCTTGTCACTCTGGGATATTCCCAGCCTTGTGCAGTAAACGTTGATCCTGTTGAAAAGAAACCTCTTTACCATTTTCTTCCCGGTGCCAGAACTTTCTCCCTGGCGATTGCGGGGTGCAATCTTCGGTGCAAGAACTGCCAGAATTATGCTATCAGTCAGAAAAGTCCTCTGGAGACAGAAAACTACAATCTCTCTCCGGAAAAGGTGGTTCAGGAGGCCATAAGTCATGATTGTAAAATCATTGCCTATACCTATTCAGAACCGACTGTCTGGATCGAGTATGTGCTTGACACTGCGGCTCTGGCCCGTAAAGCCGGTCTGAAGAATGTCCTTGTCACTTCGGGATATATAAATCAGGGACCGTTCTCTGAGCTTGCGGAATTGATCGATGCTGCGCACATAGATCTCAAGAGCTTTGACAACAGGGTATATCAGGATCTCAACGCCGGTAAGCTGCAGCCGGTGCTTGATACGCTTAAACTGGCACGTAAAAAGGGCGTCTGGGTGGAAATAATAAACCTGGTGGTTCCCCAATGGACAGACAAACTTGAGATGATACGTTCGATGTGCAGATGGATCGCGAAGGAACTGGGAACTGAGGTTCCGCTGCACTTTTCCAGATTTTTCCCATTGTATAAACTTGCCCATCTTTATCCCACTCCATCAGAGGTACTGTTGTCTGCCAGGAAGATCGCGTTGGAGGAAAAGTTAAAATTTGTTTATATTGGAAATGTGATGGAAATGGATTCTAATACGTACTGTTTATCTTGTGGCGAACTGTTGATTTCAAGATCCGGCTATGTGATTAATAACCGTAATCTTAAATCCGGTTCCTGCGGCAAGTGCGGGACCGCTATTCCAGGGGTCTGGGCATGAATAAACGTGTCTTCCATATTTACCGATACATTTCAGGAGTGTTGCTGATGGCTGGACTATTCGGGCTGCAAGCCGCGGATGTAATAAGAAAAGCTGCTGTTGCGGGGCAGTTTTATACTGCCAATCCCTCTGCGCTTAAAAAGGAACTGGAGACTTATTTTGCAGGAGCCAGCCAGCTTCAGACTCCCGGACGTCTGCTGGTATCTCCGCATGCGGGGTATGTTTTTTCTGGCCCCGTTGCAGGAAAAGGATTCGCCGCCATAGATAAAAATGTCAAGAAAGTAATCGTTATCGGCCCATCCCATTATGCTTTGATAAATGGACTTGCTGTTACCGACGTATCCTGGTATGAAACTCCGCTTGGAAAAGTAAAGATTGATCAGGATCTCAGGGACAAACTGAAAAAGAGTCCGCTTGTGTGTTCTGCCAAGGGAGCAGAGGATCCGGAACACTGCATAGAGGTACAGTTGCCGTTCCTGCAAATGAAACTGGGACAGTTTACATTTTTACCCATTATCACAGGGAGAATCGATCCGGCTCAGGCAGCCGATCTTTTATATCCTCTCATCGATAAAGAAACCCTGGTTATCGCTTCGTCCGATCTCTCCCATTATCAGCATCAAAAGGAAGCTCGCCGTATCGATGACAGGAGTATTGAAACCATACTCTCCGGTGATGTATCGGGGTTTATTGACGGATGCGGAGAGACACCTATACGGATTATAATGTATCTTGGTAAAAAAATGGGCCTGAAACCGGTTAAACTCGATGCGCGGACATCCTTTGAAACAGCTCCGGCTTATGGCTCCGAATCGAAGGTTGTCGGCTACGCCTCCATTGCCTGGATTGAATCCGGTGCAGGCAAAAAGGAAATCAGTTCTGAAAAGTCTTCCCTTTCTCCTGAATTGAAGAAATTTCTTCTCAATCTGGCGATGGAGAGTATGGTACTGGCGGTGAAAGGTATGAATCCGCCGGTTGTAGACAGTGTCCCATCAGTCCTGAAAAAGAACAGCGGCTGCTTTGTGACACTAACAATAAACGGGAATTTGCGCGGATGTATCGGTTATATTGAGCCCATCAAACCTCTTTATCAGGCTGTTATCGACAACGCCAGAAGTGCAGCTCTGAGTGATCCAAGGTTCTCTCCTGTCAGGCAGGATGAACTTGGAAAAATTAATGTCGAGGTGTCGGTGCTTAGCAACCCGGTGCCTCTTGAGTTCAAAAGCCCGGATGATCTGCTGCAGAAGTTAAAGCCCGGTGTTCACGGTGTGATACTTCAGAAAGGCCCCTACCATTCGACATTTCTTCCACAGGTCTGGGAACAGCTCCCTGATAAGATAATGTTCCTTGAGCATTTATCGATGAAGGGGGGAATGCCCAGAGACGGTTGGAAAACATCTGAAGTCAGGACCTATACTGCAGAACACTTTCAGGAATGATTTCTTTCCGGAAGGAGCACCCGTTTTTATTTTCCGGTTCCTGTGGCTTTTTTGCCGCAGTTGCCCAGATTATCCTCATTCGGGAGTTCCTGTCTGTTTTTTCAGGTAACGAACTGATCCTTGGTTTTTTCATCGCCCTCTGGCTTATCGCTGCAGCCTTTGGAAGTAAAGCAGGCAGTAAAGCGGATAAACTTCGTACAGATATCACCGCTTTACTTCTAATAACACTGTTCTTTTCCGGTACTTTTATTATCCGTTCTGTAAAACTTTTTTTTCCACCCGGAGAGGAGCTTTCAATCAAAGTAGCAGTCACGGTGCTGCTCCTTTCAGTTGTACCCTTCTCTTTTCTTTCCGGCTTTGTTTACGGGGCGCTTTCCGGAAAAAATGACGGAAGAAGGCTTTACAGGTTCGAAAATGCTGGAGGATTTGCGGGATTACTTCTTTCTGCAGCCGCAATCCTTGCCGGAGTTCCGAATATGATTATGGCCGCTGCTGTCTCATGTTCCATGATCCCCTTTGTTTTTCCAAACCGGATCTGTTTTTCCGGATCAGCAGCACTGATTATTCTTGCTCTCATTTTTGACGGCACATCACGACAATGGAAATATCCATCAGGATTTACCAGTGTACTTTACGGTCCGGAAGGAGAGATTGCATATACTGAGAATAAGGAGACTGTCCTGCTCAATAATCATCTTTACCGTACTGCTGTTCCACGTCCTTCGGTTGAGCAGGCTGTTCATGTCCCGATGTCACTGTTTTCATCGCCAGTCCATGTGCTGCTTATACAGGATCAGGGGCACTCAAACGAAATAAGAAAGTACACGGGAGCGGAACTGACCTGCCTGGAACATAATCCCTCCCTTGCGGATGAAAAGTGC
>DAOTAZ010000041.1:0-3398 GCA_035382965.1 Chitinispirillaceae bacterium
GATCTCCTTATAGATGCTTATCAGGATTTTACTCCCGGATCTCTGCCTCATTTGAAAATTTACGGAGCCGCCGCTCCGGGTGAAGAGAAGTATTATGAGTCATGTAGAAAGATGGTTAAAAGTGAATTCGCCTCTTACATCTATTTTAACGGAATGATACTTGAAGAGGATAAGGCAGAGGAATTTTCGCGTCTGTCGCTGATGATTCTTCCTTACCGGTATATTTCCCAGAGCGGGGTTTTATCTGAAGCGTGCATGCACAGGGTACCTTTTCTGGCATCTGATCTACCATTTTTTCGCGATTTCAAAGACAAATTCGGCTGTGGAAAACTCTTTAAGGCAGATGATAGAGACTCACTTAAAGAGGAACTGATGAATATTTTAAAAAATCCTCTGCGTATTTCTGATGAAGAGTTCGCGGCATTACAGAATGAACTGTCCATTGAGCACTGTGCCGGTGAATTCCAGAAACTTATCTCATAAAGGAACTGCATGGCTAAGTACGATTTTTTTGCGAGTAAAAAAGCAAGTGTTATATCCCGCATTCTGGAAAAAACTCTTCGCAGGAAATTTGAACAAAAGTTTTTCCTCAATTTCAAAAGGAATGTTATATCGGTACTGGAGATTGGTGTTGGTAAAGGAGAATTCGCGCAGGGGGTAATCAGGAGAAATGTAGAGTACACAGGATATGAGCCCAATGGAAAAATGCTCGAATCTCTGCTTGAAAAGGGTATAAATGTCAAGCAGGTATCGGTTCCGCCTTTCCCTGAGGAGGATAACAGGTTTGACGGGATCATGATGATTCAGGTCTTTGAACACATGCCGACATTGCAGGCTGCTGAGGAGGTCTTGAAAGAAAGTTACCGGGTTCTTCGTGATGACGGTAAGATAATGATTATCTCTCCCAGTTATCTTGCCTGGAAAGATGATTTTTTTGATCTCGATTTTACCCATACATTTCCGACTACTGCTAACCGGCTGCAGCAAATGCTGCAGGATTCCGGCTTTTACGATGTGCGTATCTGCTATTACTGGGGCGGTTTTTTTTCCGAGGTATGGAGGATCGCTGATATTTTCCTGCGACTGTTAAGAAGTGTTGCCGGTTTTTTTCTCCCTCGCAGTGTCGCATACTCAACCAGATTCAGAAAACTGGGGATGCTGTTTGCCGAGAACATCTGTGTAGAGGCATACAAGCAGGCCGGGAAATAAATCCGCAGCATTCCACCCGGTTTTTCTCAGCCGGCCGGGCTGCTTTTCAGTTTTACCGGAAGCTTCTTTATCAGCAGAGGAATTCCTCCTGCCAGTTTTATCAGTACAGAGACATAACCCAGAATGATATAACCTGCCAGTTGTTCATTTGTGAAGCCTATGTAGGCAAACATTGCATAAGCAAGCATTTCCCTTATACCAAAACCATTAGGAGTAAAAGCAAAGGCTAATGCCAGCAATTCAATTATTGGTATAAAAGCAAATGACTCGGCAATACAGATTCGCCCTGTCACTACAGAGATCAGAATAATAGCATTCAGGATCAACAGTATATGAGTCAGAAAAGTCAGTCCGGTGCACCAGAGAAGATTTATCTTCTTGTCCTTAAAAAGGTATATCTCCTCTCTGATATTCTCTAAAATCCGTAGCAGCCGCTGGGGAAGAATTTTCATGAATACGGATCTGAACTTTTTGGTGATCCGTTTTGAGAACGAGATGATAAAAAGAATTAATAACAATGAGATGCTTATGGCGATAGCCGGCAGTGTGCTGCGGATACTGGTCAGGTCGAGGATGAAAAAGCCAAACAGTGAAAAGAGAACCGAGGTGGCAAGATTGATCAGTTTGGCTATCCATGTGGCCCCCCAGCTCTTTGAATATCCATGCTTGCGGGAAACCATGACTGTCCTTACAACATCCTGAGAGAGGTTGGAGGGTAGCACCAGAGAATAAAACGCCCCGGTCAGGTGAGCATACATCGCTGTTGAAAATCGCAGGCCTGAATCTGACCCGGACATCAAAACATACCATCTTATGCCCTGAAGGATCAGGGAGAAAAATGCCACAGTAGTAAGTGCCGGAAGTGTCCACCAGGGAGTATTCCTGAGGACTTCTATCATTTCCCCGAAATCAATTTTGTGAAAAATCCAGGCAATCGGGACTATAGCGATTACTATTTGAATTATCAGTAGAAGACGTTTTCTGTTTTTTAACATGTTGGGCAAGGGTGTCTGACTGCCGGTTCTCAATGAAACAACGGGCAATAAAAACTATATTTTATTTTCGCTGTGATTTTCAAAAATGCCTCAAAATGACATGAGTATTTATTATCTGAGTTATGCACACGGATCTGGGTGGATTGTACACATAACGATTTGTCTTAGGTCTTTCTGTTGCAAGGTCTAAACATGCTTTGTCCCTCCGGATGCATATGTCAGGTATTAATATACATTCAAACTGTCTCCAGTCTGGATAGCAATGAATCAGTACTTTAGTAAAATACGATTATATTTTGTTTTATTATTAAAAAATTAATGGCTATAAATTTATTTCTGCCGGAGATCGTATTATGAGGTGAAAACTGCGGAATGCCGGTATGCCGTATTTTCTGAAGACGCAGAATGTATATGTAAGAAAACTGGATTAAGTCAATCTGAAAGTAAATCACACTCTCATTTCAGCAAAGGAGACATATGCTTGACCTGTTGAGAAAATCGATCTATGCGGCTGTAGGGCTTGCCATGGTGACCAGGGAAGCTGCCGAAGAGATAGGCAGGAAAATCGCTATGGAAGCAAAGATGTCGGAGATAGAGGGGAAGAAGTTTATCGATGAACTGATTAAAAGAACAGATGAAGCCAGAAGTTCGCTGGAAAAGCTGGTCAATGAGAAAATCGAATCAACCCTTAAAAAACTGAATATCCCTTCCAGGACGGAATTGGAAGACATTAAATGCCGTTTGAGCAAACTTGAGAAGCAGGAGAATAAGTGATAAGCACTGGCCGTCACAGGGGAATCCATTACCGCCATATCGGAAGGTATGGTGAAATAGGATCTGTTCTGGTCAAGTACGGTTTCGGCGATCTTTTGTCAAGAATCAACATCGAGCGCTATATCAGCGCCGGAAAAAGAATATTAAGAGTAAAGAAAAACAAAAAGATTGAGGAGATCTCAAGATGGGACCGGATCAGAATGGCTCTGGAAGAACTGGGACCTACATTTATCAAACTGGGACAGTTTGCGAGCAACCGCCCCGATATCCTTCCGGCAGATCTTATCACTGCGCTGGAAAAACTTCAGGACTCGGTTCCTCCCTTCTCTGAAACTGATGCACTGAAAACCATAGAGGAGGAGCTTGGAAAACCGGTCAGCGAAATCTTCTGCACTTTTAACGAGACTCCTTTTGCGTCAG
>DAOTAZ010000041.1:3408-12151 GCA_035382965.1 Chitinispirillaceae bacterium
AATCGCACAGGTCCACAAGGCGACTCTGAAAAACGGCCTGGAGGTCGCGGTCAAGGTGCAGAGGCCGCGCATTAGTGAGCAGATCGTTACCGATATAGAAATCATGTATAATCTGGCATCGCTCCTTGAAAAACATGTGCAGGGGATGGATGTTTTCAATCCGACACAGCTTGTGGATGAATTCGCGGGTGCTATACGCAAAGAACTTGACTTTAACATAGAGGCTCTTCATATCGACCACTTTGCCCGCAATTTCAAGGGAGATCCCTATATCTGTATTCCGAAGGTATACCACGATTTAACTACAAGAAAGGTAATTACAACCGAGTTTATCCATGGAATAAAAATCACCAATGTCAATGAACTGCGGGAGGCCGGTATTGATCCCAGAGAGACCGCCAGCAGGGGCGCATCGCTGGTGCTGAAACAGATTTTCGTTCACGGATTTTTCCATGCTGATCCCCATGCCGGTAATCTGCTTGTCAAAGAGGGAAATATAATCTGTTTTCTGGATCTGGGTATGACCGGTATTTTAACGCCTACATCACGGGAATGGCTTGGCTCATTGATAGTGGGGATTGCCAATCGTGATCCTCAGCGCATAGTAAAAACTCTCTATGATATGTCAAATCAAAGAATAGAGAACAGGACAGATCTGGAGTACGAGATCGCCGAACTTGTCCAGGAGTATGCATCCCGGCCTCTTTCGATGATTAATATCGGTGAGGTCCTCAACAGGCTCTCAAGACTTCTTGTGGTGCATAGGCTGCGGGTGATACCCGGCTTTTATCTGCTTGTAAAGGCCATGGTTACCATGGAAGGAATCGGGTATAAGCTTGATCCCGATTTCAACATGATGGAGCATCTTGAACCTTTTGCCAGGAAACTGGTTCAGGAGCAGTTTGGTTTTGCAAATCTGGCCCGTGAGGGTGCTGATACGTTGCAGGATATCTTTTTTCTTATAAGGGATCTGCCATCAGAAGCCAGAGATATTCTCCAGTTGATGAAAGCCGGAAAGGCGAGATTTGAGTTTGAGCACAGAGGCCTTGATCCGCTTATAAGAAAATTCGATACAATGATAAACCGATTGGTTTATGGCCTTGTACTGGCATCTCTGATTGTGGGTTCATCAATAGTTGTGCTCTCAAATGTCCCCCCTTCTTTTTACGGTCTGCCTGTCATAGGGCTGGCGGGTTTTTTGATTGCTGCTTTTATGGGATTTGGACTGCTTATTTCTATTCGAAAGCAGGAAAAAATGTAAAAACCCTGCTCTTCCCTTTGCGATCCATTCTTTTACATTTTCTTTCTCGTTTTTTTTCGCAGCCATTCTGCACATCCTTACATCTACTTTACCCCACTGGGCTGGTAAGAAAGTTCTTTGGTGCGGTAAAAGCATCTTCTATTTTGTTTCTTACACCTTTTTTGGGTTTATTGGCTTTTTTTCATCAGTTTTCAAAGGAGCTATTTGTGGCAAAGTTACATGGTAAGGCAGTTGTCGCTCAGGGAGGCGGCCCGACCGCAGTAATTAACCAGAGTCTGGTTGGAGTAGTTCTGGAATCGCGGAAATTTGATAATATTGAAAATATTTACGGCGCCATCCATGGTGTACGAGGCATTGTTAACGAGGATTTCCTCGATCTTACCCAGGCTACTACACATAATCTTGAAATGGTTGCCCGTACTCCATCTTCAGGGATGCTCTCTACACGTGACAAACCTGATGAAGAGTACTGTCAGAAAATATTCGACGTTCTGAAAGCTCATGATGTGCGTTACTTTTACTATATAGGCGGAAATGATTCAGCGGATACATGCCGTATTGTCAATGAAAACGCTCAGAAGGCGGGGTATGAGCTCAGAGTGGTGCATATTCCAAAGACAATTGATAATGACCTTCTGGTAACAGACCACTGTCCCGGGTTCGGTTCTGCAGGTCTTTTTGTGAGCCAGGCTTTTGCCGGAATCAACCTCGATAACAGGAGTATTCCTGGTATCTATATCGGTGTGATTATGGGCAGAAACGCAGGTTTTCTCACTGCGACAAGTATTTTCGCCAAAAAATTCCCCGATGATGGACCTCATCTGATATATATGCCTGAAGTTGCCTTTGACAAAGAAAAATACCTGGCTGATGTGGATCGTATCTATAAAGAGAACGGCCGTTGTGTAATCGCTGTGTCTGAAGGTATCTGTGATGCCAACAAAGAACCGATTATAACCGCTCTTACAAAGAACATGGAAAAAGATGCTCACGGGAACGTACAGCTCTCAGGCACAGGTGCACTGGGTGATGCTCTGGCTGACCTCATAAAAACAGAATTGAAGATAAAGCGGGTGAGAACCGACACATTCGGATATCTTCAGAGAAGTTACCTGGGTACCGTTTCTCAGATCGATGCCAATGAGGCTCGTGAAGTGGGTGAGAAAGCTGTTCAGTTCTCTGTTTGGAACAATGTCGATGGCAGTGTGGCTATCAAGCGTACGGGTGATTACTCTGTGGAGTATTTCCTTACTCCTCTCAAAACAGTCGCCCGTCATACAAAATCGATGCCGCCTGAATTCATCGATGCCAAAAATTCAACTGTTACAACGGCTTTTAAGAATTATGCCCGGCCGCTTATCGGGACAATGCCGCAGTATGACAGGATTTCCGCTCCAAGAGTGGAAAAAATCATTAACAGATGCTAAGTTTCTTCCAGCCGGTTGTCTGCCTTAACGGGCCGGCAACCGGTATCATAACGGGGGCCGGATAAAAGTTGAGTTTTTTTGAACAACTGCACAGAAGCATTGTCGATCCTCCCTTTTACAAGGAAATCCTTGCAGCAAGCAAGGGATTTATCGCCCGTTTTTTATTGCAGCTCCTTCTCTTTACAGCTTTTCTGACCAGTGTCTCTCAGATTTATTATATGGTTGATGAGCAGAGGGGTATTACAAAACGCCTTGAGACCGCTTTCCCGGGCACTGAAATTGTAGATGGTAAGCTGCTGACCAGTCTTCCTACTCCTTATGTGCCTCCGGCATATCTTATTCTGCCCATATTGGATCTTTTATTTGGTGTTCCCAGAGTCTTTGACAACGATACTGACTCCATGCTGATTCTCGATACTTCAGCAGTTTCCGGATACTCTATGAAGGTACCTGCAATCGTTATGAAATCAGAGAACATGATCGTTTTTCTCAACGCTGAAACATCAGTAAGTGTTCCTTACAAACAGGTTCTTCTGGGTAATAATAATCTTAAGTTTACATCAGAACATATCAAAGCTTTTATCCTGAAAAATCTGTTCAGTGTCTTGATATTGTGCTTTTTTTCTAATCTCACGCAGAGTACATTTATGCTTGTTTTCAGTATATCGTTTTTGGCAATAGCTGCATATCTTTTCAGGGTTGAGCGTGAGCGTGGAATAGAGCATTACATCAGAACTGCCTGCTTTGCAGTTTCACCGATTTGTATTGGAAGTATTATGATCGGATTATCCGGAGTAAAACTGTACTGGACATGGCATATTCTTATCTTTATTTCTACCATTGTCATGTTCAGGGCGGTAGTGGCAACAGGGAACAATTCAAACAAATCTGGAGATTTGTTATGACTCTTGATATTGAGCAGAAAAAAGGAGACAGTGATCGTCTTGATGGCCGGGTGATTGTTTATGCTCTGATTGATATTGACCCATCTGATCTTGCGTCGATGAAGCATCCGATAGCCTCGATGATTCACAATGGGCTACTTGTAGCTCAGGGGAATTTTAAAGAGCAGAGCAGCCTGAAAGATTTTCTCAAATCAGAGATGGGGGTATCTTTAGAGGAGGGGCTTGGAGAGGGACTGGCGGAGCTTCTTGAGAGAATGGATGGGATCGAGTCTGCACTTGACCCTCAGAAATTAAAGGAACGTCTCGAGAATATGGGCGAGATGGAGGAGTTTATTCCTACTCCGGCCAAAATTGTGCCTTTTCACTCCGAGGAAGAGATCCTGCGCCAGGAAGGGGATATTTTCTTTATTGGAGTTTTTAAGAACATAGGCAATGCGGTATTAGGGGTTAATGCGCTTCCGATCCTGTATCAGGCTCGTTTTCGTGAGCAGGAGCATCAGAAAGTCAGAAATGAGATAGAGATGCTTATTTCACAGATCGAGCGCAATGAGACTATTACACCTACCGTGATGACATCTGGTGTGAATGTCGAGGAGAAGCTGCTCAAGGAATTCATCCCTAACCTCCTTTACAGCCGAAAAGAGCCTCAGACATTTCAGCCTGTGGAGAAACTTTTTCGTAATTTTATGAATGGGTATCCATACAGAGATGATGTAGAGGCGATTATCGATCTGGTAAAAAGTCAGGATGAACTTACATCGACTGATTACAAATTGCTGGAGCTTTATGCAAAGAAAATTGCCGCAGTGAGAAAAGAAGATTTCAATGGAGCAGACATTTTAAACAAAGAGATTCAGCAACTGCGGGGTAAGTAATTTTAAAAATCGCTTCCCGACTCTTCAGACGCTTCATGATCATTATTTTTTTTAGACACAAAACTGTTTCCGGAATATAGATTTTTTTTGCCTGTGCGGTGATCCTTTACTCATTTTTATCTAGTACCAGCATAAGCAGGTCAGGGGCGGATGTTGTGATAAAGAATCCAAACGATATAGTAGACAGGCTGATTTCTGATTATTTAAAAATAACAGGGAATGATCTTATCAGTGCTGTACTGTTTGGAAGCGCAGTTACACATGAGTATAGTCCCGGTAAATCTGAAATAAATACGATATTCATCTTTAATGACATTCCGGTTGAAAAAATTGAAGCCTGTGCCGGTGTTTACCGGAAATGGCAGAGAAGGGGTGTTGAAGTTACTTATTTTATGAATCGGGATGGTATCGGAATGCTTCTTGATTCTTCACCTGTTCAGTTTCTGGATATTCAAAGCAATTATCGCATACTGTTTGGAGAGGATCTACTGGGAGAGATAAAAGTCGAAAAGGAACCACTCTGCGTACAATGCAGCAGAGAGCTTAAGGATCTTTTCCTGCATCTGAATGCAGATTACCTGGCTGTCAGCGGAAAGCCGGCTAAAACAGAAAAACTTCTCAGGGATTCTGTGCTGCAGCTTATCCCTGTGTTTAAGGCTCTCCTTGTCATAAACGATCGTAAAATTCCAAACACCAGTTCCGAAGCAATCTCTTTGGTTGAGGACCTTTATGGTCTGGGAGCTTCAGTGTTCTCCGATATACTTTACAATTTGAAGAATTTCAGCAAAGATTACCGTGAACTGTTGCAAAGATTTACTAATACATTGAACCTGATAATCAGACATAATGAGAATGTAAAGGGGACCGGAATGGGTCCGGTTTGCCGTAGTTTAGTGAGAGAATAATTATGGATCATGAAATACTACTTCTTGCCCGGATAGTCGAGCACGCAACTGTTGGAATAGTGCTTCTGAAGGCTGACGGGACTGTGCACTATGTCAATCTGTTGGCACAGCAGATGCTCGGTTGTCATCGTGAGGATCTGATTGGAAAACCTCTGACAGAGTATGTGTCTGAGATGAGCGGTGAAGTGTCATGGGAAGAACTCCTGAAGAGAATTCTGAATGACAGGCAGGGGCAGGCAAGAGTTCTTCTGCAGTCCGGAAAAAAAGAAGCTATTATATGTAAACTTGATTATTTCCATGTCGGCATTGACGGAAATCAGCAGGAGCATATTGCTCTGATTTTCAGGGACATCACTTCTGACCTGCGGCTGGCTGAGCAGTTGGAAAAGAAGAACCTGGAGACAGCCAAGATGAACTCTGAGCTTATTCGCTCCAACTCAGAGCTCAAGAGGGTGTCTGAACTGAAGTCCAATTTTCTCAGTATCGCTTCACATGAGCTGAAAACTCCCCTGACCTCAATAAAAGGGTATTCCGATATTATCATTGACAATATGCAAGACAAGCTGGACAGTGGTATTTACCGGATGGTGGAGAGTATAAACCGTGCGGCAGACAGGCTTCACAAGGTGGTGAACAATATTCTCGATGTTACCCGGATAGAGCAGAAACGGTTGAGGCTTAAACCGGAGATGCTGGAACTTGGAGCGGTAGCGAATGATTGCATCGATGAACTCTCACAGTTCTCTTTAAAACGCAATATAGTCTTTCATTGTGATTTTCCTGAGTCGCTTCCCAATTTTTACGGGGACCGGATGCGAATGCAGCAGGTATTTACAAATCTCTTCAGTAATGCAATAAAGTATTCTCCGGACGGCTCAATTGTAGAGGTGAAAATCTTCGTGGAAAACCATGACCTCTTCCATATCATAGTCAAAGATCATGGAATCGGAATAGACAAAAGCGAACAGAAAAACATCTTTGACCCATTCTATGAGGTAGGCAGCGCCAACAGGCACAGTACCGATTATGCCAAGTTCATGGGGGGAGGTACAGGTCTGGGATTGTCTATCGTTAAGGGCATAATCGACCGTCACGGCGGAAAAATTTGGGTTGAAAGTGAGGGGGTCAAAGAGAACGCATTCCCGGGCAGCGCTTTTCATATTATCCTTCCCATGCAGTCGGAGATAAGCTGGGATGATGATGAGACAAAGGCGATTATTCTGGACCGGGTTGAGAACACCGTGGTCGAGGTTGATGACAAGATCGACCGCAAACCCACAATTCTCTTTATAGACAGTGATCGCGAGGCTGTAGAGATCGCCAGAATGGTTCTGGAGAATGCTTTTGAGATTTTTGTAGCAGAAACCGGTGAAGAGGGACTGAGACTTGCTTTCCAGCATTATCCCTCAGTTATTCTTATGGACTCTTATCTTCCTGGTCTTGATGGGTACCGTATATGCCGTATCCTGCGGTCACAGGAGGAAACACGCGAGACTCCGATAGTCTTCTTCTCTGCCGGCACTCAGAACGATGAAATTCAGATGTGCTTTGCGAACGGTGCGGATGATTTCATAGTGAAACCGTTTAACGGGAGAGAACTGGTGGATAAGATCTGGCGTCTGCTGATGAAGAAAAAGGAAGAGGCGACTTTTAAATAAAAGTCTCAAGGGAGCTGTCCTTTTCATCTGAGAGATCGCTTGATTTTGAACAGATAAAGCCCTGCAGTGCAAGCTGCAGGAATGGATAAAAAAAAGGCAAAACTTTCGTTTTGCCTTTTTTATTCCGAATTAATGTTGTAAACTACTTGACCTGACGCTCAACAGTCTCTTTGTCTACATTCTCCCTGAGAGCATCTTTGAATGAGCGGTCCAGGTTGATAGGATCCGCATTGGGGTCATCGGTGTCGATAATGTACACCGGAGTGGGGTTGTCGAGATACCCGATAACTTCTGCATTATCGAACACGAATGTTTTGCTTTTTCCCACTGTAACTACAAGCCTTTTTTCTACCCAGCCAATCTGACCATTAGCAGATTTAATCTTGTAGTGGCGGGCTTTGGTTTCGAGAATCTGCAGACGATCCTGGGTGCCGACAGTAAAAATGGGCTCCTCATAAACCTCGCGGATTTCGTTCTTATAAACATCGGTACCCTCTTTGGTAGGTTGCACATATTTTTCCGGTGCAGCAAAGACTGATACGGCGAATGCCAAGATCATTGCCCACTTACTTAAACGCATAAAAATGCTCCTTTTTACTATTTTTGCCGACATTTGGGATACTACTATGTTTATAGTATAATAAATTATGTCTGTGAAAGCAATATGTTACCAAAAATTCAATTCTTCTTTTCATTTGTGGTTCGTAATCACATTCCGGTTTATTTTTTCCCCTTATAGCTGAAATCCATCTCTTTTACCGCCCTGGCTTCATCCAAACGGCCCACAGGAGTAGAAAGAGGTGCCTGTTTCAATTCTTCAGGGTTACTGACGGACAGCTTGGCTATTTCTTTCATAGCCCCGATAAACTCATCCAGTGTCTCCTTGCTCTCTGTCTCCGTAGGCTCTATCATCATAGCCTCCTTAACAATGAGCGGGAAATAGATGGTCATCGGGTGGAATCCACGGTCGATCAGAGCCTTCGCAATATCGATGGCATGTACGCCGTTTTCAAGCTGCTTCTTTGCACTCAACACACATTCATGCATACAGGTACGCAGGTGAGGAATGTGATAACTCTCCTTTAGAGAATGCATCACATAGTTCGCATTGAGAACCGCGTTTTCACTCGCCCTTTTCAACCCATCACCACCCAAAAGCAAAATGTATGCGTAAGCCTTGAGACATACCGCGAAATTTCCATAAAAAGGAGCTATATAACCAATGGATTGAGGATAATCGTAACTCAACGCATAGGTACCATCATTTCTCCTTATGATACGTGAAACCGGCAAAAATTGTTCCAGGTCTTTCCTGACTCCTACCGGTCCCGATCCTGGTCCACCACCTCCGTGAGGTGTGGCAAATGTCTTGTGAAGATTAACATGCATCACATCAAAATGAGCATCACCAGGCCGGAATTTTCCCATAATGGCATTAAGATTTGCCCCATCATAATAAAGCAGGGCATCATGTTTGTGGGCAATCTCTGATACTTTCTCTATCTGCGAGTTGAAAAGCCCAAGAGTATTCGGGTTAGTGAGCATGATTGCCGCTGTCTTTTCAGATATTGCCGATTCCAGCGCTGCAATATCCAGAATTCCATTCTCATCTGTGGGGATAGACCTGACCTGAAATCCTGCTGTTGCTGCACTTGACGGGTTTGTCCCATGTGCTTCATCGGGAATAAGGACCTCAGTTTTATGGTTCCCTT
>DAOTAZ010000041.1:12161-14968 GCA_035382965.1 Chitinispirillaceae bacterium
ACAAGCATCATGCCTGTAAGCTCTCCATTGGCACCAGCCATCGGCTGCAGCGTAAAAGCATCCATCCCGGTGATTTCACAGAGTAACTGTTCCAGATCATAGAGAACCATAAGGGCGCCCTGAGTAAGCGTCTCTCCACCTGGAAGCTGCGCTAGAAGGGGATGAAGAGAACTGAAACCCTCTATTGATGCGATTTTTTCGCAGATCTTGGGATTGTACTTCATCGTGCAGGAACCAAGAGGGTAAAAAGAGTTATCCACCCCGAAATTTTTTCTGGAAAGTTCGGTGAAATGCCTTACAACCTGAAGCTCGGAAAGTTCACATAGATCCGCATCCTGCCCGCGGCGATACTTAGAGGGAATTTCATAATGAACCGGGACATCACTGGCCGGAAGGTTTACTCCCTTTCTTCCCTTTACAGATTTTTCGAAAATTAACGACATAATACTTCCTCCAGTGCATCCGCAAACCTGCTGATCTCCTGTTCTGACCGTTTTTCTGTGACAGCGATGAGAAGGTGGTTTTCCATCCCAGGGTAGTATCTCCCCAGAGGGAAACCAGCGGCAAAACCATGCCCGCTCATTTTTTTGACGCACTCTTCGGCATTGACCGGAAGTTTAACTGTAAATTCATTGAATATTGGTGAGGAATCCATTACAGAAACCCCGGGGATCTTTTTAATCTTTTCCATGGCATAATGTGCCTTGTCAATACAGAGCGAGGCCACATCTTTCAGTCCCTCTTTACCCATTAGACTCAGATAGATATGTGCCCTCAAAGCACAGAGTGCCTCGTTGGAGCAGATGTTGGAAGTCGCCTTCTCCCGGCGTATGTGCTGCTCTCTTGCCTGTAAAGAGAGGACAAATCCTTTCTGTCCCCTGGAATCTACTGTAGCCGCCACCATCCTTCCAGGCATCTTCCTTACCAGTTCTTTCCTTACAGCCATGAACCCCAGATAAGGTCCGCCGAATGACAGCGGGTTTCCAAGTGGCTGACCCTCACCGGTTGCGATATCGATTCCCTGTTCTGCAGAAGATTTCAGAAAAGCCATGGCTATGGGATAGACTGACTGTACAACCAGAATCCCTAGAGAGCGGCATTTTTCTGCAATATCTGAATGATCATCGATGGTACCGAAGAAATCAGGGTTCTGAAGCAGCAGAGCCGCTGTCTTATCATCCAGGGCTTCAAAAATTTTATTCCGGTCGGTCTGTCCCGGTGCACGCATAACCTCTACCAGTTCTATGGAAAGATTGGCAGTGTAGGTGTGGACCATCTTGCGATAAATCGGATTCACCCCACCATCAATGACTATCTTGTGCCTTCCGGTTGCGCTGATGGCGATCTGGCAGGCTTCGTAGAGTGCCGTACCACCGTCGTAAAGAGATGCGTTTGAGAAATCTAGTCCGGTAAGACGGCAGATATCTGTCTGGTACTCGTAGATAGCCTGCAGCATCCCCTGAGAGATTTCCGGCTGATAAGGTGTGTATGCAGTATAAAATTCACTTCTTGAGGCCAGTGCATCGACTGCTGCCGGTATGAAATGATCGTAGAAACCACCTCCAAGGAAACTGATCAGATCAGTGGAGTTTTTCTTTGCCAGCTTCTGGAAAAAGGAATCAATCTCGAGTTCCGATTTCCCCTGTGGGAGAGAAAAGGAGCGTGGTTTAAGGGTGGGGGGGATATCCACGAAAAGTTCATCGATTGATTTCACCCCGCAAACCCGCAGCATCTCTCTTTGCTGCTCTTCGGTATTAGAGATAAAGCTCATTCCTCGGTCTCCAGAAATGATTCGTAAGCAGCGGCATCCATGAGGCTGTCCAGTTCTGCTTCATTGAGATTGGTGATTTTAAAGATCCAGCCCTTTCCATAGGGATCACTGTTGATTACTTCCGGGGTGGTTTCCAGTTCTGTATTGACCTCTGATATGGATCCGGAGATTGGAGAGTAAAGATCGCTTGCCGCCTTTACAGATTCAATTACTCCGCATTCCTTTTCCTTCTCGACCTCAGAGCCGACCTTGGGCAGTTCCACAAAGGTTATATCGCCAAGGGCATCCTGTGCATGTTCTGTGATACCAACGATGGCCATATTTCCTTCAATTTTTACCCATTCATGTGTTCTGGTGTATTTGCGATCGCCTGGTGTCATGTTTTTTCTCCTTCTATGATTTGTTGAAAATCCAACAGTTTACTGTAATCGTGGTTATATGGAGCAGCACAGTACAGAAACAGGATCATAGAAATTTTCTTATGTCTGCTCTGGCTGTTGCCTCTCTGTAAAAAGGAACCTCCGCAATCTTTCCCGTCAGTTCTCCGCGTTCAGTTTTTATTTTTACCGGTTCACCAACAGGCGCCGGTTTCACATACGCCAGGGCGATAGCTATTCCCAGGCTTGGGGAGAAACTTCCGCTTGTAATGAATCCGGTTTCATTACTATCAGAGTCCAGAACTATATCTCCTGCACGTCCAGCCCTTCTGCCATCTATTACTATTCCGGAAAGGACACGGGTTCTTTTTGTGCTGTCAAGCACTACCGGTGATCCGATAAAGTCTTTGGAGGCGATAGATCGTGTCAAGCCGCTTTCTGCGGCATTTATGTCCTCTCTCAGTTCGTGCCCGTATAACGGAAGACCCATTTCAAGTCTCAGTGTGTCTCTGGCCCCAAGGCCGGCAGGTACTGCTCCCAGTTTGATACACTCATCCCAGAGTTTCAGAACCAGGTCATTTGAACAGTAGATTTCAAATCCGATTTCACCTGTATATCCTGTTCTGGAGACTAGAACCTTTTCCCCGCGGTAGTGATTG
>DAOTAZ010000042.1:0-14836 GCA_035382965.1 Chitinispirillaceae bacterium
CTGATCAGTTCTCTTGTGCTGGGGACTTTTGAAGAAGAGGACATGATACTGCTTCAGAGCACGAAGGCTGTTCTGCCCGGAAAAAGCAAAATTCTGGTAGAACATCTCTGCAACCTGATGATGCAGTTCAAGGGAATAAACACAGCAGAGGGAAGCAGGAAAGAGTGATCATCAATCAAGATTTGGCGCAGTGCTGAGATCATACCACTTTTTGATTACCCAGAGCTGCTCCTTGTCCCTCTCCAGAAAAAACACCTGTTGTTCAATGGAGACAGTATACAACTCAACATCAGTATCACTGTTCTTTACCCTTATCTCCATTTCACTGCCTTCTACCATCAGTTCAACATTGACAGTGTCACCATTCTCATCGGTGATAAATCTCTTCCTTGTCACTATCGGCTCTACAGCGAATTTAATCTGCTCTGCTTTTTTAAATAGTTTTGTGTGACTTTCTTTTTCAGGTTCTTTGGTCCAGAAAAAATAACTTTCTGAATTATCAATATATTGCAAATTAGTATCAGGAACTTCACGTTCTATATTGTACTTTGTCGCAAATACGGAGCTGCCGGTGTTAAAGGAAGGGGCAACATAGAAACGGAATGATTCAGACAGAAGTTGCTCAAAAAGATCAATTCTCCTGGATTCATAAGATTCTACCAATTGATTTATTACACCCTCAGGTTTAGATCTGTTATACAATTCAAGAGTAGGCTTTCCAGTCTCCGGGAAGAAAGGGTTGAAGCATTTGGGAATAGTGGTCAAAAGTAGAAACAGAAGTATACGGAAGACTTTCCTGCCCATTTCTTCTCTATTCCTGTGGTGCGAAAAATGATTTTTCGTTACCCGATGGCATGTCGATCCATCTGCAGATCTGCCATCCCGTACTTCTTGCCAGTGCGAAATTGGAACTACCGGTAAAATCAGGTGCCAAACTGTTCTTGTCAAGAAAAACAGCATATCCGGTCTGTTCAAGGAAAATACTGTCTCCCTTTCTGGTAAAGCTGCTGTCAACCCATTCGATGCGTAAATCCGGGTATTCACTCTCAATCTGTCTGAGCCTGTCCTTTATCTGATTTTTATCATAGGGCAGCCCCCCTCTGGAGTTTATATCTTTATATGTAAATGATTCAGTGAAAAGCTCATCGAGATGCAGGCTTGTAAAGTTCTCACCTGAGTTCTCAAGCAACTTTGAGAAACTGAATCGGTCAGTTTCAATGATGAATAGCGGCTCCTCAAACTGATTCCTGGGTGTGAATATACCGCATCCGGCCATGACAACCGTTAAAAAGGTAATCAGGATCGCAATTCTCATCTGAACTCCACCATTGCATTCAGTGAAATATCCCAGTTTCTCCTCAAATTATATTTTTTTCCATCAAGAGTGCTGAATATCCGGCCAATCTTCCCCTGCGCAGCGAAACAACCGTTGTGAAACCTGAATTCCATAAATGGTTCAATTGTTCTCAGGTCCTCAGCAATATATCTGTCATAACTATGCTGATATACATATTGAGAAATGTTACTGAAAGAGCTTGCCATAGCCAAATCAATAATACTGAGATTTATTCTGAGCAAGGCCAGGATACTGTAATCATTATTCTTTTTCTTGATCGCATAATAATCAACCCTCTCAATTGAATCAGCATCGAAATATGCAGCACCGTACCATTCGCCATTATCATAGTAGATCTGATTCCATGAAATTTGTGTCAGCAGTTTCTGGTTTATTTTCCAGCACCCTGACAGAGTTGATGAAAATTTCCTGGTAAGAGGAGGTGGATCATTCTTATGAACATGTTTGAATTTAAAATCGGTAATTTCAGATTCAGCAAACAGCCGCTCATCGAATCTGATACTTCCCTTCTCAAAGGCGGCATCCATCCCCACCCGGTATTCATCTTTAGATTTACTGTTACCGCTGTTCATCTCTCTGAAATAGTACAAATAAGTTCTGGCATATTCACCCCAGGCACTGAGGGAAAAATATGAGAGGCTGTCTGCATTGAATGCGGCCCTGTGCATAATTCTGATAAGGTCACTCTCATCCTGGTTACTTGTATCCCCGTCTTTTGCCAAAATTGTCTTTAAAACCCTATACTTTCTGGAATCTTTAGATGCATGGAGTTCATAGTCAATTGACAGGTTTTCCGGCAGCCTGATTGTAAGCTCATGATCCGTAAAAGCTTTGTCATAGCGGTAATCATTAATTTGAGCAGACAGTTCTTCGGCATTAAGTAAGGCGCTGGAATTGCCATTTTTATATATTTTATCCAGATCTCCCCATGTAAACTCAATACCGCCGATATAGTCAAAAAAGTAGTAATCCAGGCTTGAAAGCTGAAAATTCAGGGTATGAGAAGTGTTTTTAAGATTATTGAGGGATTTTGGTTCTTTGGGATAATCCACGGTGTTAAGCCCGTAAAGATAGTACATCGCCGGTGCAAAGCCAAACCTGGGTGCTGCTCTTACCCCACCTGAGGCTGTCAAAGAGTGCCGGATACGCCAGGGCGAGCTCTGATAAACCCCGCTTCCCAGATTAGTGCGCAGGTAGACATCTTTGCCATTTAACAGGGAATCTCCTGCATATATAAAAATGGAATCGCCGCTGGACAGAGTATTTCTGTAAAGAGCAGACCCCATTATCAATCCCAGACCGTTGTTCCTGATTTGCTTACCGATCCCCTGTAAATTTATAAAAAGCGGCAGGTTCCCAACAGGCCTGGATGGATCTCCCAGGCGAACCCCGCAGAAGTATCCAGGATCACTGTCATACCCTTCCCAGTCAGTACCCAGCAGCCCACCCCTTATATTATCATTCCATCCATAGGCTGCGATTCCTGCCCTTGTCTCAACGGGAATTCCTTTGAAATTGGTTTTAAGCACAGGCCCCACATCAACCATGGAATGAAAAGAACTGCTTTTTTCCCTGATCTTGTATGATGCTACTGGTGTCCACTCGATCCCGAAGCTGTCAGCAGGGAAAGGGTATCCGGGCCAGAGCAACTTTCCTGAAAAATCGTAGGACTGGATTTTTGTTTCATTGTTATAATATGTAAAGATAAAATCACTGAGCTGTGTTAATTGATGATTATTGCCGGTTCTCTGAAAGTTTATTGTGTTCCTGTTTGTAAGTATCTCATAGTATGAGAATTGATCCGATAGATTCAGATATGATGAATCATCTTGTGGTGGCTCATTTTCCGGAACAGCAAACATAGGAGGCCAGTAGTTGCTTTGAGGCAATACAGGAAAGGAAATAGCAAAAAAGAGAAATAATACCGGAAAACCCGGAATCCGGTATCGTTTTTTGCGAAAATAAAAACTGCACCAGTTCCTTAAGCTCAGACGGGTTCCTTTTTTAATGAAAGTGATTTCCTGAACAGTTTCAGCCACAGATTAACATCAAGGTCCTCTGGACGGGACAGGGGATCTATTCCTGATTCCACAAAAATCCGGTGGTAATCCTGCTTTGATATCTGGTCATCTCCCAGAACCTTGGCCAGTGTCTTTCTTCGCTGTGAAAACCCCCTGCTGACAAATGCAAAGAAGCTCTCCCAATTGTCTCTCTCCAGCTTCGTTTCGAGATCTTCATCGATTATTATCTGAAATACCGTTGAATCAACATTAGGTCTGGGGAAGAAAGCCCCGGGCGGAACATGAAAGAGGATCCTGGGGGTTCCAAAAAACGCACAAAAAATTGTCAGAAACCCGTTGGTTTTGCTGTGTGGTCCTGATGCGATCCGCTCGGCAACTTCTCGTTGTACCATGAAAGTACAGGAAAGGATATCATTTCCATAGTAAAGTGTCTTCTTCAGAATCAGCGCTGCGATTGAGTATGGAAGATTTCCGACAACATGAAGCGGAAATCCGGCTGTGGAGTAATCGAATTCCATAATATCCTGATTGTGAATGACATGCCTGCCCTCACCAAGTTTCTCTCTGAGCCTCTCAACTGCCTCAGGATCAACTTCCACCAGATGAAAATCCGGGAAACGCTTTTTCAGGTAAACACTCAGTGCACCCTGTCCCGGCCCGATCTCCAGCACATTTTCGCCGGAGCCGGCCGGAACCGATTCAGCAATTCTTTCAGCATACCTCGTTGAGGTCAGAAAGTGCTGCCCAAGGTGTTTTTTCGGCCTCATAAAACTGTTTCCCAAATTCATTTCATAACAGAACGATTACAGATCAGCCCCAGGGGTGAATTTTGCCATTGTTCTGCTGCGAAATCAAAGGATATAATTGTTATACAGATACTCCCAGTATTAAATTAAAATAAAATTCTTTAATATGCACCATCCGTTCTCAAAGGAGAGATGAATGAAACCTTTTACTGCAGCCCTCATCCTGGTCGTTCTTATGTTAGTTCCGGGATGCAAGCAGAAGAAGAGTTCTTCAGATACTCCTCCCCAGGCACCAAGTGTCCAAAGCGAAACCAAGCCGGTTAATTTTGTTCCCCCTCAGGATTCTGTCATCTCTGCAGAGAAGATAAAAATCTGGCTTTCATGCAATCCGCTTCTGGATTCATTGACTACAATGTATTCTGATTCCTTCAAGGTAGAGGAACCGGAAAAAAGAATCAGGTATCAGGAGGTTTTCTCAGCAGCACAGGACAGGATCTGTGCCCGCGCAGGGCTTCCGGGCGGCTATAAAGAGTATAAGTGGATCATGAACGCCATGGGAAACCCTAAAAACAAAGCAGCTCTGGATTCTGCCGGGGCAGAAGTTTTTTAATACCTACCCTTTTTCCTTCTCTTCTCTTTTCATCTGTGGGCTGTATGGACTCCGCATCCCCATAAATTTCATGGTCCCCAAATTGCCCCACTAATCTCCATGGCCTGCTATCTTGGCACATCCGGATGGACCTATGATCACTGGAAAGGAGTCTTTTATCCGGATACTGTCCCTAAAAAACGCTGGTTTGAGTACTACAGCAGCAGGTTTGATACTGTAGAACTCAATGCATCTTTTTACCGGATTCCCACAGTAAAAACAGCGCTTGGCTGGTATAACCGCTCACAGGCAAATTTCCGATTCGCTGTAAAGATGTCACGTCTGGTTTCACATGTCAGGAGGCTTAAAAACTGTGACCGGGAATTGGAATGGTTTTTCTCTTCAATGGAACCTTTAAAACCGAAAACAGGCATCATCCTTATCCAGCTCCCCCCCAATCTCAGGATCGATCTGAAACGTCTTGATGAGTTTTCAGCCCGGCTTCCATCAGACCAGACATTTGCTTTTGAGTTCCGCAATATCACATGGTATTCAGAGGAAACCTATGCTCTGTTAAGAGAGCGGGAACATACCTTCTGTATTCACGATATGGCTGGCCTGACCACCGATAAAATCATCACTGCCAATACTGTTTACATCCGGTTCCATGGGTATGATTCCAGATATGGAGGTGATTATCCGGATGACCGCCTGTGTTTGTGGGCGGAATGGATAAGAGAGCAGTTAAAAAAGGGCTTAACTGTGTTTGCTTATTTTAACAACGATATAGGCGGGTTTGCGGTTAAGAATTGCCTTCGTCTTAAGGAGATTTTATAAAGAGCTCAAGTGTACCGGCATGTGCCGGCACACTGAATTACTCAGATCTGCCTCGCGAGGGCCTGAAGTCTCTTAATTCTCTCCTCCATCGGCGGATGAGTGCTGAAAAGTGATGCTATTCCGCCACGGAAGGGATTAACTATAAAGAGATGAGCTGTCGATGGGCTTCCACCTGCCATGGGTATCATCTGTGAACCTCTTTGAAGCTTCGAGAGTGCATTTGCCAGTGAAAGAGGTTTTCCGCTGATCCTTGCTCCTGATTCATCCGCAGCATATTCTCTGGATCTTGAGATCGCCATCTGGATAAGCATTGCGGCTATTGGTGCCAATATGGCCATAGCCAGGGCTCCCAGGGCACCGCCGCGATTGTCATCACCCCTGCGCATCCCTCCCCACATCGCGGACCACTGAAGCATATTTGCGATCCATGTAATCGCGCCTGCTATTGTGGCAGCGATAGTAGAAGTCAGAGTATCCCGGTTCTGAACATGCGCAAGTTCATGAGCCATCACCCCTTCCAGTTCATCCTCGCTTAAAAGACGCAGGATACCTACGGTAGCTGCCACGGATGCGTGGCTGGGGTTGCGGCCGGTTGCAAAAGCATTAGGTGATTCGCTATTGATTATATAAACTTTCGGCATGGGCATCCTGTTGCGTTCCGCCAGCCTCTCAACGATACTGTAAAGAACCGGTGCATCGTCTTTTGAGACCTGTTGTGCCCTGTACATTGCCAGTACGATTTTATCGGAAAACCACCATGAGCCAAAATTCATGACTCCTGCGATAATAAGAGCCAGTGTTGCTCCATTGGATCCTCCCAGGTAATTGCCCAGAACAACCAGAAGACCGGTAAGAGCTCCCAGCAGAACCGTAGTTTTCAAGGTATTCATTTGCTTTTTATCTCCTGTTTTTTCAAGGTAAGGTGTTTAATATAATGCTCCTTTTATTTCAAAGCAACTACGATTATGGACTGCTTTTTATTCACTATATATAAGAACCAGCACTAATTCAGGCACTCCATTTGCATTTTCATTTTTACAGCAAAAAACCATCCCTATACAGGAGAAAACCATGAACAATCTCAGAGTAATCCTGCTATTAGCTTTGACTCTTACAGTTCAATGCACTGTCTTCCAACGTCGTAATGGAAACGGGGGGACATCACCGGATGAGGCGCTTGCTAAAGTAGAAATAGCCGGTTATCTTCCAAACACAATCAGGGGAACACTCTATTTTAATCTTGTTGAAAGGCGGGGTCTTGTAATCAGCGGAGAGATAGAGGGATTACTTCCTGAGAGCACATACGCGATGCATATCATGGATGGTACCTGTGATTCAGGGAGTGAAATGTCCGATTTTGATCCAGGCAATGCACAGAAACATGGCCAGCCATGGCTCTCACCAACACAAAGGCGGGCAGGTATCCTTCCAAATATAACAGCCGACGAGAATGGAAAAGCTGTAGTGGAGTTTGATATTCCCTGTCTTGATGTTGTTCCGGGATCGGCCTTCTCGGTTCTGGGCCGCTCTGTGATCATTTTCTCCGGGC
Source organism: Chitinispirillaceae bacterium (assembly GCA_035382965.1). GTDB lineage: Bacteria > Fibrobacterota > Chitinivibrionia > Chitinivibrionales > Chitinispirillaceae > JAAYIG01. The sequence continues at coordinate 7,100 of DAOTAZ010000042.1, forward strand.
CGGATAATTTCCAGACAGGACCAGCCGGTCAGAAAATCGCTTGCGGGATAATCTCTGCCACTGCCCCCGAACCGATGCAATAGAATCTAAAACCAACCCGAAATCGGGTTTGAAAAACAACAATCTCGCTATTTCCCGTATTCCATACTATTTTTAATTAATCTGCTCCTTAAAGATGCTATTCTAGAAAAACCGCATCAGTGCTCAACAACACTGCTTTTAAGAGTAGTTAAAACCAGACATTAAGGAATCTTATGGCAAAACGGATCAGCGATTTGAAGGTACGATGTATTTATCCACATTTCCGCAAATTTCTGGAAGGACATCACGAGCTTGATTCACATCTAAAAAGATATCTGGTAGGCAATTATACCATGCCTCCCTCACTGGCAATCCCGATCATTGCTGCCCTTACTCCTCCTGAAGTTCAGTTGAACTTAACGGACGATAACATTCATCAGGAGATAGACTACGATGAAGATGTCGATCTGGTGGCAATAAGCTGTTTTACTCCTCAGGCAAAGCGCGCTTATGAAATCGCGGATGAGTTCCGGAAAAGAGGGAAAAAGGTAATTCTGGGGGGAATCCATCCTTCAGCTCTTCCAAATGAGGCAATTACCCATGCGGATTCAGTCTGTATCGGGGAGGTGGAACCGGTGTGGAATGAAATCCTTGAAGATTGCGCAAATGGATCCCTCAAAAAATTCTACACTCACTCTAAGCCCTATTCGCTTGATCAATTCCCTGTACCCAAGCGGGATATATTTCCACGTGATGTCTACAAGTGGGATGCACACCTTGTGTTGACCACCCGCGGATGTCCGGTGCAGTGCGGAGGCTGTCCTATTCCCGGAAAAGAGGGTACTTCCGTACGCTTACGCCCTGTCGAGAACATAATCGAAGATATTAAAGGGATGCCCTACAAGGAGTTCTACATCACAGATGACACTATCATGCTGCCCGGAAAAAAATATTCAATTTTCCTGCTGAAACTGATGGAGCAGACAAAAGATCTCAATGTCAACATCTTTCTTGCGTCAACCATGATGATGACACCTGATCCGGAGTTTTACAGAAAGCTGAGAGAAGGTGGTGCCAGTTCGATCTATACAATTTTTGGATTCGACAGAGTATCATTGCGGCTTTTGAGTCCGGATTGCACAAAAGAGGAGTGGCAGAAAAGTATTGATCTTGTCAGGATGATAGAAGATGCCGGCATACATTTCTTTGCTTCTTTCGGTGTCGGATTTGACAATCAGGATTCCCGGGTTTTCGATACGATACTCAGATTCGCCTACGAAAGCAAAATAGACCTTGCTGAATTCTATATTATCACACCTTTCCCCGGAACACCTTTCGGGGCCCAATGTGAGGCTGAAAACAGAATTCTTCACAGGGATTATTCGCTGTGGAACCATGGCAACATCGTTTATAAACCAAAAAATTTCACTGAAAAAGAACTGATGGATGGTTTTTACTACCTGTGGAAATCATTCTACAGCGATAAACAACACAATGATACCCTGAGATCATTCTCTTTGAGTGATTCAGTTTCCAAATCTCTGAATGAAATGGCGCCTTGATGAGTCTTAGCAGATACATACAATCACCTGAACTGCTCAGGAATTTAAGCGGAAGGGATCCCGAAGATCTGAAAAAAGAAGTATTGGACAGGGGGAACCGCTGGTATTCCGAAAATCCCGGTGAAGTGGAATTGATAATGGAAAATCTCCGCAAGCTGGGGATTCCCTTTACCGAAGAGCTTATCGAGAAGATCAAGACCAATGTTATACTTCATTACTACGAAAAACTCCTTCCGTTGTGCGGAGGGGCTGAGTTCTATCATTCATTTTTGAAAAAGCATGTGGATTGCACTGATGCCGCGGAGTTTCTGCGTCAGTCAATCGAGAGTGGAAACGGAATTCTTCTGACAGTTGCGCATTTCGGAGCAGTAGAATTTCTGGTTCCATCCCTTTCGACTTTCAAGATTCCGATCAATACCGCGTTACGCTTTACAACGGAGCAGTTTTCCAGGATGGCAGCACAGCAATCAAAGATCATGGAGGAAAGCGGGCTGTTCGGGCCGATAAAGTTCATAGAGATCGGTAAACCCGGAACAGCAGCAGCCCTTGAAATGGCGGCTGCTCTCAGGCGTAAAGAAGTGCTGGTTTCGGTTTTCGATGAGAAGACACCATACTCAAAGCCGGTTTTTCTGTTCGGGAGAAAAGTATATGGTGGTTCGGGACTTGATAAGCTTCTGGCGCTCACTAATGCACCTGTAGATCTTTTTACCGCTTTTATGATAAGGGGCAGCAATAGTTGCTATAAACTCGAATTATTCAAGCTTTCGCCTGACCGTGACAGAATGCTCGATATGATGTACCATCATCTGGAAAACATGGTCAGGCTGGCCTGCGAGCAGTGGTATTTCCTTCACGAAGAGATACCGTTTGTGTAATGATTTTCAGGCGGCAAGGGCACTGATATAAACATCCTCAGGTTGCACACCTACAAACTCCCGCTCTATTTTCCCGTCTTTAAAAATTATTACTGTGGGAATTCCGGTGATACCGTATTCGTTTGATGTAAGTGGATTTTCATCAACATTGATTTTGAAAACCTTCACCTTCCCTGCCATCTTTTCACTTATCTTGTCCATAATCGGACTTACCATCCTGCAGGGCCCGCACCAGGGAGCCCAGAAATCCACTATCACAGGAATTTCGGACTCTATCACATCATTCTTGAAATTGGCATCCGATGTCTCTTTTGTCATCTCAGACCTCTGATTAAGATGATTAGAAATGTCTTTAGCTATGATTTACCTGATAGATAATGCAACCGGAGTGCCATTCGGCCGTTGATTAGGATGATCAGGAATGTCATAAACTATGATTTGTAGTTTACGGAGGTAATCCTCCCTGCCCCCCTTAATAAGGGGGGGGCGCTTCCAGCGGGGGGATTAATGCCACACAAGTGGGAGTTGAACTTTCAAGTATCGTTTTCAGCGACAGCGACAGACCTCAAAAGAATCATTGCACTCTTTCTGCTGTCACGCCTGTTTCTCTTTCACTTTCTTCCGGTACCAGGAAAACCAGTTTCTTTTTCCAGTGTCCCGATCTGTAACGCAGAAAGAGCAATGGTCCAAACGTAATGAACAAGGTTATTATCATAATCCAGACAACCTTTGGAGATGCGCCGAAAACATTAAACATCAAAAATGCCGTAAACGCGAACATAAAATGCATGGAAACAGAAATCACCATAGTCCAGAATGTATCCCCGGCCCCTCTCAGTGCACCACTGAAAACAATAAGTACAGCATCAGCAATTACATAGAAAGCTATGAACCTGACCATAAACACTGCCAGCTCCTGAATCTGTTCGAAGCCGGAGGATACCTCTAATGGCCGGAATAGATTGACCATGTGTTCTGTAAAAAAACCAAAGGGAATCAAAAGAAAAACCGAATAGATAAGAGCCAGTTTCAATGCGGAAAACACAGATCTCTGGGCAGTCTGCAAGTCCCTTGCTCCTACATAACGGCCCACCAGGCTGGTAACAGCAATATTGACACCTATAAGTGGAATAAACGAAACCAAATCCCAATTGAATGTGATTGTTACCGCTGAGGCCACAACTGTGCCCTGAGAGTGAAATGCCGTAACCATCAGAGTAAAACCGACCAGATTCAGACATTGCTCCAGACCGGCCGGATACCCCAGGACAAGCATTTCTTTCATCAAATCTTTACTGAAGCGGAAACAACTCATGATCGCATACTGCCGCATATTGGTTTTACTGAAATATGCAAAGCATAGTACAAGAAGACCGACACCACCCGAGACTACCGTACCGTAAGCTGCTCCGCGAATACCCAGTTGCGGAAAACCCAGTTTTCCGAAAACCAGCAGATAGTTGAGGCCGACATTACACACCATGCATGCGATGTTGGAAATCATGATGATCCGGGTTTTTCCTATACCGTTGAAGAAACTTCCGAGGCTGCATCTGAGAAGTACCGTTATTTGCCCGAACATCAGGATCTGAAAATAGGGCACCTGGTATTTCATCTGTTCGGGAGAGATCCCTGCTTTCGTAAAGATAAGGCTCCCCAGAGGCATACATGACAATACCACCGGATAGGCTAAAAGAGCCACAATCAGGCTCTGAGTAGTCACCACCGCACATCTTGAGGACCTGTTGGCACCAAGATTCTGTGCCACCATCGCTGTGGAATACCCGATAAGGCCTGCGAAAAAGGTGACAAACATAAAACTGGTCAGACCACCACCCATCGTAGCTGCCATCTGCTCAGGTCCCAGCTTTGCCAGAAACAGCCGGTCGGTAAACAGCATCACTGTCTCGCATGCCTGAGAGATAAACAGTGGAGCGGCTAATGACAGCACCTCCAACCCACCTCCCGGGCCATGGAGATTGTCTGCCAGAATTTTTTCTGTGTCTTTTACAAGTTTACTCATGATACAACCCATTGTATCGAAAATGTACTGAATATAAGCAAGGCCAGAATGCTTTAAAAGGATTTATCCTCGAAGGTCCTCGAAGAAACAGCAATTGCTTGGAAATATGGGTATGAAAGTCTCACACAGTAACGCAGGAGCGCTAAGAAAAGAGCGGAAAGAAGATTGAATCAGCTATCCCACCGATAATACTCTCCTCTATTTTTTCCTTCATTCCGGTTTTTTTCCGATAATGCTTCTGATTTACTTCTATCTCTATTCCCAGGTATTTCTCCTCAGGATACCTCATCCTCATCTGTTTTGTCAACCCATCACTGATTCCCAAATAGGGATAGTTTCTCCTGACTCTGACTCCCGGAACCTGCTCAGCCAGATACTTCTGCAGATAGAGACAGATCTCCTTTTCCCCCTTTCTCTTCGGGTCATAAAGAAAACCCGTATCTGCATTGCGCACCTCGCCATTAAGAACAGGTGTGAAACTGTGAACAGAGAAATGCAGCACCCGTCTCCCTTCAGATATTGCCTTTTCTGCAGCAGAGAAAACCTTTTCGTGATAAGGATCATAGATCTCCCTTAAAAGCCTCTGTTTCTGCTCCTCAGGGAGGCAGGAAACAAATTTGGAAAAAACACGGGGGTTTCCTCTTGAACGGTTCTGTTCGACCACAAGACGGCTTATCTGTTCGTAAAAGAAAGGAGCTTTAAGACTGGCGGAAATTTTTCGGGCGAATTGAAGAGCACCCGGATCGTATCCGCGGTGACTGTTCAGGATTTTTTCTCTGCCCCTGAAATAAGAACGGAGTTCAGAAGGTATTCTGTTTCCGCCATGTTCACAAGTGATAATCAGGCGAGTCTGCGGTCCCAATCAGTAATATACCCCCTGTAAAATTGGCCTGATTCTTGTGTCCTGAAGTACCAGCTCTTTCTCAACCAGATCCTGACGCGGATCTACTATTCCCATGTCAATGAACTCCTGAATTGCATCAGTATCATAGTTCATTGTCAGGTGACAACCTGAATTGAACTGGAAATTGGCGTTTTCAGAGGCATAATGTATCGCTCCATTAAAAGTACCGCCTTTCCAGGCCTGTGTAACAGTCCCGGTGCCCTCCACGTGTACATATCCCCTGAAATCATTGACCCCGCCCAATTCCGTTATTTCGCCGCCGGATTTGACATAGAATAAAGAATTGGAATTCGCACTGGATTTGAAAAGGCTCTGATTACAGATAATCTTGCTCTCTACAATCCAGATAACCTTGCCGTTAAATGTGCCGCCATCATCCTGAATCGCTTTCTCACTGTTTACCCGCACAACCATGAAATCATTCCATTTTTTATCAGCAGGTGTATGGTCGTAGGCCCATTGAAGTGAGGATGATGTTATCTTATCAGGAATAATACTTCCTACCGGCTGAATATAACTTTCATCTATACTCGATATATCAACCCTAAAAGCGGTTTCATCCCCGGCTTCCATTCCCAGTCTCGAAGCGATATCGATCCTTCCTCCTCCGATGTTTTCACGCGCGCTTGCATTAATGATCTTGGAGGAGTTTTCTATCCTGTTTGTATATGTAGCCTTATGGTTATTCATGTTTATATTCCAGCAATCGTTAGGGATCCGTCCATTGAAATAGGCATCACCGTGAAGCTGCATCTGGTTATTCCTGATTTCTACATCCTTTTCAAATCCCATCTTACCTTCAACTGTCAATCCAGCCTGGGAGAAGAAATTTGTCTGGATATAGGCATTTCCCTTCACAGTCAGGTTTGCATCAGATCTGAACTGTGCCCATGGGTTAGAAGTGACTCCTACCTTGAGATTTCCATTAATGAGGCTGTTGTTTGCTCCACCGTTAAACATCACATCACCGCCAAAGTACACATCCCCGTTTATAGTAATTCGTGTATCGAAATTTTTCCCCTCACCGGCTATGTAGAGCGCATGTCTCTTTTTATGGCTGGTTTTCTGCTCCACTCCTCCGATGGAATAGATAGCCACCACACTTTTTTTCCCGCCGCTGAACCCTCCTCCTTTTCCTATCCCTTCAACCTGAAGGAGTGCACTTGTAGGATCAAACCGCATTATCCGGGCTGAAAAGGATGGAGAGTTGGGATTATCAGGCTTCAGTTGAACAGAAACAGGGTTATTCGCGGAATTGGGATCATTACCAAGCAGCCATTTGTAACTGGGATTAGTTGTATACTTTTTTATTATGTTGTAAGCAACAGCAGGCTGTTTCGCGAATTGCCCTTCTACTGCCTGAAGCGAGGCCCTGGCAGCGATTGCAGCAGCCCTGACCTTCACCATCTCAGTTGAAGCGACTTTATCTTTATTAGTGATATATGTCAACGATGTTCCTGCTATGGTTGCTGCAAAGAGAATAGCCAGTCCATAGACAACGGCAAAACCGTTCTGGTCATTTTTTCCATTTGGAATTCTTCTCTTCATAGCTGCCCCTCTTCAAAGGCCATTATTGGGTATCTCAATTATCTCCTCATAAAGACGCCAGGTATAATTCCCGACAGTTGGACAGTTGTAATTTGCTACAGTTATGCTTCCGCTTCTCTTTGTATCCGTTTCACCGCTTGTTCTTGTCAGCAGAAAAACCTTTACAGCCTTGACCAGAGGTCTCTGTATGGAATCGGGCATATTTACCCATGTAAACCTGTCCGTGGAGACTTTTGTCAACACAACCTCAGAGACCTGGAGTTTTCCGTTACCGGTACTGGTAAACTCCAATGACAACCTTGCATCATTGTTTTCCAACAGCACTGGGAAATCGAACTGGTTTTTACCGCTTCTGGGCAAAAAACTCTCACTGCCCAGTACTGCTCCATTCCCCCCGTTCCCCCTGAGCACCCATTTTATTTCGCTGAGAGCCTCCGGGAAACCATCCGTGCCACTGACATTAAATGAAACCCGGACATGACCGCGGGTAAGAAGGAAAGATGTATTACAAGTCACTCTGCCTGAAACGCTGCCAACCACATTTATCTGCATGTTACCGGATTTGGTGCAGTTGACAGCACTCCAGGAGGCACCAACTAAAGGTTTCTGATTCAGCAGTACCTGATTTTCACTGTGCAGCCCGTACTGGAACTGAAGAGCATGGACATTCTGAGCAAGATTGGTTGTATCATTACCAAGTATCCGCTGTAAATTCGTTCCGTTAAGAGCATAAGTGATATCATCCACACCTGTCAAATCCCCATTGGCATTGATATTCGCCTTCCGGATATTCAACCGGTCTCC
>DAOTAZ010000043.1:0-10009 GCA_035382965.1 Chitinispirillaceae bacterium
CACTAACCAAAACCAATGCCCTGCCGCTCTACTTTCTTTTCGGCCCCTGCCTGATTCTGAAGAGAAAATGGAGGTTTTTACTCCTTTGGTGCATTCCCGCAATACTGTTGCCGCTGATCTGGGTGGGGCATAATATCATTGTGTATAAAAAGATCCAGTACATTTCAATAGGGTGGTTTGGATTAAGTCCTGGTGATGTACGGTACAGGATAGAGCGTTTTGTAAGCTATGCCGGAGGAGCATTGATGCTTCCTGTGTTCTGGTACTGGCTGATGCTGGCCAGGAGAAATTTCCGGGCACTGGCAATCACTTCATCAATCGCTGTTTTCTGGGGTACACTGCTTGTTGTGGTACTGAAAGAACCGGTATGGCTTGGTCTGGCATATTCATTTTTTACTGCATGCGGTATCTGGGTTTTGTGGAAATCTGTTTTTGTAAAGTTATCCGGAACAGGCGCAGAATCTTACGAAAGCAGGCTGATAGGAGCCTATTCACTGTTGTACATGGGAATAATGATAATGCTTCCGTCAGCGATGGTCAGGTATATGCTGCCTCTTATTCCAGTAGGACTGATAGTGCTTGGTGAAGAGATCCGTTTTTTGAAACATCGCAGATTATTCCTGTCATCCGCAATTCTTTTTTCCTTTGTCTTTTCCATAACTCTGGCCTGTGCCGATTATTTTCAGAGTGACTCGGACCGTAAACTGCCCTATTTACTGAACAGGAAAGGGTACTATCCTGAGGATACCTGGTATTTCGGGCGTCTCTCCTTTGACTACTATCTCTCGAGGGCAGGATACCGCAATATCAGGATCGATAAGGATAAACCCCAGAAGGGGCACTATCTGGTGGAAAACGTGATACCGGGAGATTACAAGGCACGGGAATTTCTGCAAGGATTGACTGCCGTACCGGTAGACACAATTAACCTTTATAACTGGCCTGTGCGTACCATGGGATTCAAGGGCGGATTCTACGGGGCCGACCGGATCCCTTATTCTGTCAAGTTCGGGGCTCCTCAGAAATCATATTGCGTTTTTGTTTTGCAGTGATGATCTCTTCCAATCGGGGGCGGTATCGGTATCGAAATGAAATTTATTATTCATTAAGCTTCTGCAGGCCTGTTAACTGTTTCCATTGTAAGAAGCCTATGGAAATGACAAACAGAAGAAGCAAAACCGGCATAATCCACATGAAATTCAGACCGTAGTTTCTTGCTAATCCGCTCCATAAGGTAGAGAAACCCTGAAATGTCTGAAAGTCGCTGAAATCAATTTTATCTCCATCTACAAAATTTCCCCATTGCTGTATGCTTGAACAGTAACTTTTGAAGTCACTGCAGGAGTAAATTTCAGGTTTTCCCTGAAGCTTATTGATTAAAAGTTTTTCGGCTATAATGAGGTGGGAACCAGTAATAGTGCGATGATCAGTATGGAAATAATATATCTGCTGGTACCATACCAGAGCACCTGTCAGGTTGATTATAATGGAAGCTGACAACAGAGAGACAAACAGAGTTTTTTTCAAACAGCCTTTGTTCAGTTTACTGATAAATTCCGGAAGAAAGATGTGAATCAAGATAATGGAGGGAAGAATAAGTCTAGGTCCCCAGCACCATCCTCCATGCCAGTCGTGCCATTTTGAATAGAAAAGAAGGTTGCCCAGGAACATCAGAAGCACCATAGCCGTAAGATTACGATACTTTTTCCAGACAGGGCAGATTGACAGGATGCATAAGATAACGAGTGGTGAAAAGAGGAAAAGAGATTTTGACGGGGAAAAAAGCAGCCCGCCGAGACCTGTGAGAAGCGGTGTGGTGAATGCGCTCTGTTCCGCTCCGTAGCCGGTATCGAAGATGTTTCCAAACCGGTATATGTTAAGTCCTGCCATGATCAGTACTGCGGCTGCCGGCCATGATAAGAGAGTCGCAATTCCTGCAGGTGTAAATCTCCTCCGGATAATGAGATAAAACCCCCATGCTATAATGCATCCTGAGTAAATCACATTCCCGGGTTTAAGCAGAATTAGTGCTGATGAGATGAGGCCGTATATGTTTCCATTCTTCATATCGAGGTTTTCACCGGAAAGCATCCTTAACAGAAATACAAGAAGCAGTGCGGTGGCGGGAATTTCAGAATGGGTTATCTTTGAGTAAGGGAGAAGAATGGATCCAGCAGCAATGGAAATGATACTTAAGAGAATGACATTTCCTGAGTATCTCATTTTGCGGAACAGCTTGAAGAAGAGAAGAATTATAAAGGAGGCGATAATAGTACTTGTAAAAACCGCCAATCCATAGAGCAGATATTTTTCCTCTACAGGGAGAACTTTTGCAGTGATTTTAGCCAGAAAAGCAGCGGGGGTGAACAGAAATGCGTAAGCGATTCCATACTTGCTGTAAGAGAGACCATTACGGCCTGCTTTCAGGTGTGGAAGATTCCCGGTGGGCTCCACAGAAAGTTTCCCTTCACAAATAGAAACTGCTGTGGCCACACTGTATTCAGTGTCCGATGGGAGATTTCCCATCGGAATAAAAATCAGGAAAAAGCAGAATGAGAGAAGGAAATATGCTCTTTCAGGCGGGAGTGTCCTCATTGTTCTTTTCGCTTAATAAATAAACAGTGCGGAAAACGCAAGAACCGCTGTTTTTCTATTTTAGCACTCCGGGAGGGTACGGTTCAACCTCTGTTTTCTACTTCGGTATCGGTATCGGAATCGGTATCGAAGTATGCAAATGAGCAGGCCGAAGTGAGCCTCCAACCGCAAAAACGCCGATTCACAACAGGTATTCTTCTGAAAGCCGGAAAAGCTCGCTTACAGACTGATTATAATGCAGGCGGTTAATTGTCGCTGCGAATCTTCTGGCCAGAGAATGAACCTTGACAAAACTAAGATTTTTGATTGCGGGAATTTGAGGAACCGAATCTGTGGTATGGAATTCCTTTAATCCGTATTTCTCATGAAGTTCCACAATTCTGGGAATGTACTCCTCATTGACTTTAAAATGGCTTACTGCGGCATATATCTCATGTACTCCGTTCTGGTAAAGCCATCTGCAGGCATTTATAATAGAAGAGCCTGTCACAGTCTCATCATCGGTAATAATGGCTGTATTTTTGTCGCTTATATCTCCGATAATTCCGAGGAGATTTGCGCGATCTTTTCCGGGTCTGAATTTGTTGGCAATCGCGTAAGGGATGTCCATGGCATCGGAGAAGTGCACAGTCATCTTTGCTCCGCCCGCATCAGTTGACACCGCCACAACATCGTCGCGGCCTTTGAATTGACTGAAGATATCCAGAAAAAGGTCGAGCCCGCTTAACGCAACAAGCATCATTTCCGGTTCATAAAAACCGTAAAGAGAGAGAGCGTGCGGATGATATGTGAGATGAATATTTGCACCCGCGATTTTCAGTTGATCTGAAAACAGGCTGGCAAGCGTTGCTTCCCTGGCAAGGAAACTTGGCTTGTCCTGCCTTGAGTAAGGATAATATGGTGTAACAACTGTAATGCTTTTTGCTCTGTGTGCTCTCAGTGTCCGGATCACCTGGAGGAGCTGCTGTATGTTTTCGTTGACAGTGTTTGGAGAGATGAATTCGTGAACACACTGGAAAACATAGGCATTGGAACCGGCTACATGCTGTCTGAGCCTGGGGCAGGTCTCCTTGTCGGCAAAAATGGTTGTGACCGGTTCACTGTAACTTCCAAGCAGCGGGATTGATTCCAGTTCACTGTTGTTTTCCCGGAGCATGGCCTCATATTCGCGCCTGACAGATTCGGCAAAGTCGATACCTGAATTACATGCCACGAAGAGGAGCCATCCGTTCGGCCCGGAAAGGCCTCGTTTTTTCAATTGGTCGAATTTTTCAGGAGTAAGGAACTGGCTTGAATATTCTACTCTATCCATTTCACTCTCTTTACTTTCACTTTAAGAATATTCCGCACCACCACTCGTTCTCCGACTCATCTCCAGCTAGTCTGCATCCTATACGGAGCGCCTCTTCGATTGCTTCCTCTCTCTCTTCTTTCAGAATTCCCGACCAGATCATCATTCCTCCATCCCTGAGTAATTCTGAGACTGCGGGGAGCAGAGGTTTTGACTCGCTTATAAGCATATTCATGATGATAATATCGAACATTTTTTGTGGGCGGATGCAGTCAAGTGTTCCGATGAGGAAACCGATTTTTCCAGTGGAGGGATTAAGAGAACGGTTTTCAGAAAGGTTTTCCAGGCAGTCTTTATCGATTTCAATTCCGAGAGCTTCTGATGAACCGCAGAGGTCAGCTACAAAGCAGAGAATTCCGGATCCAGTGCCGATATCAAGCAGCACTTTCCCTTTAAGCCACTCTTTGCGTGAGAGAAGAGCGCGGCTGGCCAGACGGGTGGTTTCATGATGGCCTGTTCCAAAAGCCATTTTAGGTTCAATCTTGATCCAGGTATCAGTTTCTTCCGCTGAGGGCGGCAGCCAGATAGGAGAGACCCAGACACCCGGAGCCAGAAGTGCCGGCTGCATCGATTCCCGCCATTTCCTGTTCCAGTCCTGATTCATTACTTCCTTTAAACTTGTATCTGACAACCGGGAGCGTCTCTTGAGGTCATCAAAAGCAGCCTGAGCAGCTTCCCTGTCATTAAAGTAGGCGGTTACCAGTATACCTTCGGAGACAACCCTCTCCTCGCTTCCCAGCACCCCGATGGAGTACCAGTAGCCCTGGAGTGTGTCGAGTTCCTCCTCAGGGATCGTGCCGCTAACGGAGAAGTATGACAAAAGAATCTCCCTTATGATGTTATGGTTTTTGAGCGCCTGATAGCGCAGAACTCTCCACACATGCTGCAGAGAGAAGAATCATCTGAGGGTGGGAGAGATTGCCGGTAGATTCGTGCTTTTTCCGGATCTACACAGAGTGAGAGCATCCGTTCCCAGTCAAGATCGACCTTTGCTCTGGAGATGGAGTTGTCCCATTCTATTGCGTGGGGATTTCCCCTGGCTATATCTGCAGCGTGAGCGGCAATTCTCGATGCTATAACGCCTTCCCGCACATCATCCAGTGATGGGAGACGGAGGTGCTCGGCAGGTGTGACATAACACAGGAAATCAGCCCCTGCCATCCCGGCAACTGCACCGCCTATTGCGGCAGAGATGTGGTCGTATCCCGGGGATATGTCGGTCACAAGAGGGCCAAGCACGTAGAATGGTGCGTTTTCACACAGTGTTTTCTCGATCTGAATGTTGGCTGCTACCTGATTGAGGGGTACATGGCCAGGACCTTCAACGAACACTCCGACATTTCTTTCTCTGGCCCTTTTGACAAGATCACCAAGAACGATCAGTTCCTCGATCTGAACCCGGTCTGTGGCATCATATAGAGCACCGGGACGGAAACCGTCACCCAGGCTGACTGCCACATCGTACTCCGCAAGCAGGTCAAGAAGCCTGTCATATTGTTCGTAAAGAGGATTTTCTTTTCCGTTGCAGTGGATCCATTCCATTATGATGGTTCCGCCTCTGCTTGTGGCTCCGGCAAGTCTTTTTACCTCCTTGAAGCGGGAGACAGTCTGCATGTTGACCCCGCAGTGGAGTGTGAGGAAATCGACACCCTGCTTACAGTGTTCCTCGATAACTGCGAACATATCATCAGCAGTGATCTCCAGCACCGATTTGCCGTTTTCCCTGGCTCTCATCGCCATCTCATAGAGTGGTACTGTACCAACCGCAACAGAGCTCTCCTTCATTATTTCGGTTCTGATGGCTGCGAGGTCACCGGATGTGGAGAGATCCATTATCGCATCCGCACCATGATGAATCGCCACCTTCATCTTTTCTATCTCATCTTCGATTCTTGCATGAGAGGAGGAGGTGCCGATATTTGCGTTGATTTTTATACGGGTGGGCGGGCCGATAAGCAGCGGTTCTATTGATCGAAGCCGGTTTTTAACAAGGACAACTGTTCCGTCTGCTATAAGGCTGCAGAGCTTCTCCGGATTGATACCCTCAAGAGTTGATGCCCTTTTGATTTCATCTGTAATAATCCCGGCTTTTGCCTGTTGTACTCTAGTCACTCATCTGCTCCACTTCAATATTATTTTAATGAGATTTTTTTCCGGTAGTTAAAAGAAGAAAATTCTGGAAAAGTGTCTCTGAAAAGATAATAAAATAGATCTGTGATGGACATTCTGCGATAAAAATGTGGCACGGCTTATGCAATTTAAACCAGAACCGGCCATAACCTTGTAAAAGTTTTGTTCAAATGGTATTATTACCTAAACAAAGCCAATCTAAATGGCGCAGGTTTTTCACTAATGTTGAATGTCGGAATCACCTAATCTATTTTTTGGTAATTTCTTACTGAGCTGGATGGAGGGAACAAATGGCAAAGAAGCTGACCAAAAAGCAATTGGATTATTTCAAGGAAAAACTTCTTTCTGAAAAGCAGAAAGTCCTTGAGGGGATGGATGAATTGCAGCAGAGCAATCTCAAGCAGTCCATTTCTGATTCTGCCGGAGAAATCTCCCGCTACAGTTATCATCTGGGAGATGTGGCATCTTTGTCTTACGGGAGAGAATTCTCCATGGGGCTTGCCGAGCGTCAGCAGAAGTATCTGGAGCAGATCGATGAAGCCCTTCAGAGAATCGAAGAGGGAAGCTATGGGGTGTGTAAGGTAACCGGTGAACTGATACCGGTTGAACGTCTGGAAGAAGTACCGGTAGCCAAATACTCCGTGAAAGGTAAAGAGATCATGGAGAAACGCAGGCGGCAGGGCGCAGGCGCATAGGCACTATCTTCCCCCCCCATCTGTTCTTCAGGTTCCCGGCATAACTACACAGCCGGGAACCAATCCCTGAAATAACCGGAAATAAAAAAGTTTACATGAAATGCGGGTCTATCTTTCAATTTTCTTACTGTTTACTTTTCCGGTTTTAATTTCAGGTGCACCATCAGATGAATGCATCTCCTTCCTGTTAAACAACTCCACTCTTTCTGAATGCAAGTCAAAAAATAAGAGCATCGACTGCATTCAGTTGAAGCGGTTTTCTAAACCGGAACAGATCCGGAACCTGCTTGATTCTCTTGGTTTCTTCAACCAGCAATGGGATACCCTTTCCAGTCCGGTGAGAATCTGTCCCGGTCCACGAAGCATACTGGTGTCTGAATCGATCTCCGGATTTCCGGTCGATTCTATCAGAGGCCTCTTGTCCATGGATCTTCCTGCTCTCTACGATGCCGGAAAGGTCAATCAGCGGGCTGCACATATAATCGACTGTATGGCCCGCACCGGTTATCCTTTCGCAACAGTTGCGGTAGAACTGATCAGTTCCGAAATGAGGGACTCCATTTCTGTCAAATTCACCATTGAAGCCGATCAGAAATACCGGTTCTCTTCACCAGAACTTATCGGTAAATACTCGACGAGTAAAAAGCTGCTCCTGAACGATATCACGATCCGGGAGGGTGAAGTATTCGATATGGAAATGGTGAAAGAATCACAGAGACGGCTCAGGTCAAGATCCTATATTGCCGATGTGATTCCCGGACCTCCGGCGGTACTGACAAACCCCGGACAGCCAGTGGATACTGCCCAGAGAGTTTCTGTCCCGATGGAAATTGTGGATAGGTCCGGTCTGGGGCTGGATGGGGCAATCGGGGTGGAAAGTACTGAGGGTAAACCCCAGATACAGGGAAACCTGCTTTTTTCTTTCCTGAATCTGTTTCATAGTGGCGAATCTGTACAGTTTGAGTATGCAGGTGATAGAACCCAGCAGCGGCTTCAGTTTCACATGTCAAAGCCGTGGATCTTTAATCTGCCTCTGACAGTCAGTGCCGGCGGGGGTATGGAGGTTATCCAGAAACAATATGGGTATGTCTTCGCAAAACTCAGGCTGGTTGGTGAGGCAGGACCGATGTGGCGGGCAGGGATAGGTTTTAATGTCAATGAAACCACCCCTTCACAGGACACTATTGGCGATTATGGTACTTTTTACGGTGCTGACCTGATTCTGTATCGCATTCCCGAAGAAAACAGGGCTGGACAGTTTTCATGCGAGATTCTGATCGAAACCGGAAGCGGGATGGCGAAAAAAAGCAAGCGATACACCCGGTCTCATTTTGATTTTTCCGGCGGGATTCACTTGCCGTTGTTCAGAAATCAGGCTGTGGTCACAAGGCTTGTATCAAAGCATATTATCACCGCGGAAAAAGAGCTTGTGCCTGCAGAGATGTACAGAGTGGGTGGAGCAAATTCAATCCGGGGATATGCTGAGAACGAGTTCCCTTTCAGAACCGTTGTATATGGGCAACTTGAATATCTTCTATATTTCATAAAAACCGGATCTGTATTTATTTTCACTGATGGAGGAGCTGGCTTCAAGCAGGAAGTCGGTTTGCGCTATGACCACAGTTTCCTGCTGGGATACGGCCTGGGGGTGCGCCTCCCGTCAAAACTGGGGAGCATGGAGATAGAATGGGCGCGCAATTACAGGGAAAAGCGCGGGATGGGGCGTATCCATTTCCGAATAAGAAACACACTCGCTGAAGTTACAGGAAAAATCCAATCCGGGTTTTGACGGGTTAAAAGTGAAATTCAGATTTTTATTCCTTCCAGTTTTCTTCACAATCCTTTCTGCTGCTGCCTGGTCCCGGGCTGCTGATAAGAATGAATCAGCTTGCCTTCCCGGGTCTGAGCCTGCAGACACTTGTCTTTGCCGTTTACTTGAGGGGGTTTCTTCCAGTGATTCCGTTATGACTTTCCTGAAAAGGTGGTCTGAAAAAAAACATTTGAGCAATGCGGCACTGGTGAATTGTTACAAGAGCAAACTGAGGAGCCATGCCCGCCACTGGCAGGAAATCATCAGAATCTGGGAGAAAAGCAACGGTACGCCCTACGAAGTCTTTGTTGCGCTTGTTAATTCCGGAAGGCAGGAAGAGGCAGACCGGATTTTCACTGTTTTTGAAAGTGAGGGTAAGCTCGATTCTCATGATCTGCTCAGGTGGGCAAAGGTGAAGAGCGTAATTGGTGATTTCAAGAGAATTCCAGGTCTTGTCTGCCGGTTTATTGATGCTGAACCGAGGCTGACATCAGTAGCTTTAAACCAGTTTAATGGTTTTCTGGATGAGATGTCGCCATCAGCAGCCGACAGCGCCATTAAAGGATTTCTCAGTTGCGGTCTGGCCAAACCGGGATCGGATTCCGCAACGATCATTTCCTGGACAGCTGATGCTTGTTCGAGGCTTGGTTTTTATGATCTGGAGATTGAAATACTCAGTCTCTCTCGTTTGCCATCTATACAAGAGAAGCTCCTCGATGCCGCAAAGAACAGGTTTTCAAGACGAAAATACAGGGAGGCTATAAAGGCAGCGAAGAAGTTTTATGAAATAAAACCGAACAAAGAAGCTGCCACAATCATTTATCGCTCTTTCCGGGAAACAGGTGCTGATGATTCGGCGATTACCTGGATCGAACGTACCGGATACAGAACCGATAATTCCATTGCCGAAGCCGTGATTCTCTATCAGAATGCAGGACAATTCAACAAGGCGTCAGCACTTATCGATTCGCTTCCAAGATCTCTGGGACGGGACACACTTATCCTGAGGCAGTATTTGTTTACAGGTGAGCGGGAAAAGGCCGCAGATGCAGTCAAAAGTTCGACTTTTTTAAACAAATCGGAGAAACTGACCGTATTGTGGAAAATCCGGACACTTCTTTTCAGCCGCAGGATGGATGAGTTTCTGGAATACCTGAAAAAAGTCAAAATCGTGCCTTCATGGGATAATGCCGGGGAACTGCTTTCATATAAGTACCGCATGCAGAGATTGGCCAAATCCACTGTAGCACTTGATACGTGGGCAGAAATCGAATATAATATCTACATCGGCAAACCTCAGCAGGCAACAGGAGTTTTAGCAGAAGCGAAAGTGTCCGATGATCTCAAGGGACATCTTATTCTTCATCTTGCGGGGGCTTTGATCGACAGAGGGGAAAACAGGGCTGCTTTAAGCCTGCTTTCAACCTG
>DAOTAZ010000043.1:10019-14628 GCA_035382965.1 Chitinispirillaceae bacterium
CGGAATTTCTCTATTATAAAGGAGAAGCATTATTCCGCACAGGTGAAACAGACAGTGCCATGGGAATAATGAAGCGGATAGTCATGGAGTTTCCAGGCGATATTTTTTCCGGTAAAGCACGCATTTTCCTTTCTGAAATCAACTCGAAAATGTAATCGGAACAGTTTCAAAGGATTTCTCATGAGCATCAGATGGATCAGGAATGTTCTTATCGATGGCCAGAAAAGCACACTGGAAATTCAGATTGGAGACAAGAGGATAGGAGATAAGTGTTATACGAGAATAAATGATGAGGTAGAGAAGTGGTTCGACAATTTTCATGATACCAGGAACGATATAATAGAACAGGGGATCGGGATACTCAAAACCCGCCTGGAAAACAGAAGTGTGACATACCCGGACGGAAGAAAATATGACTGGCAATGATCAACCAAAAAAATATGTGATAGTACATGGACATTTTTACCAGCCCCCGCGGGAAAATCCATGGATCAACAGAATAGAGCGGCAACCATCCGCCGCACCTCATCATGACTGGAATGAGCGGATCTATGATCAATGCTACCGGCCAAACGCCTATTCGCGTCTGCTTGACTCAAAGGGAATGATTGTTGACATCTACAACAATTATCTCAGCATGAGTTTCAATTTTGGGCCGACACTCTTTTCATGGCTCGAACAGTTTCATCCCGTGACTGCCCGGCGCATCATCGAATCTGATGCCGAAAGCTGCAGGAGATTCGGGGGGCATGGAAACGCTATTGCCCAGGTTTACAATCACATTATAATGCCTCTGGCCTCACGACGGGACCAGCTCACGCAGATACGATGGTCCAAACACTTTTTCCAGAAGCGGTTCGGACGTGATCCTGAAGGGATGTGGCTCGCAGAGACCGCTATTAACATGGAAACGGTAAACTGCCTTATTGAGGAGAACATCAAATTTGTAATATTGTCTCCAAGTCAGGCGGAGTGTTTCAGGCCGATGCAGGAGAACGCACAATGGATCTCCACTGTGAGCCACGGGATAGACACCAGGCGCACTTACCGTATCTTTCCCAGGAATCGGGATGGACAGCGGCTGCCAGGGCATCTCGATGTGTTCTTTTTTGATGAGGGCCTCTCCAAAGAGGTCAGTTTCGGCGGTCTGCTTAAGGACGCCCATATTCTGGGGAATAAGCTGAGATCATGTTATGATGAAAGCAGTGTGACTGATCAGGTTGTAACAATTGCTACTGACGGAGAGACCTTCGGTCATCATAAACCTTTCGGTGACATGTGTCTGGCGTATTTTTTCAAGAATGTCGCCAGTAAATTCGATATGATTCCCGTGAATTTCGGCTATTTCCTGGAGAAGAATCCTCCGCAGTACGAGGTCAACCTTAAGGATTCCTTTGGTGAAGGAACAGCCTGGAGCTGTGCGCATGGTGTAGGCAGATGGAAGAGGGACTGTGGTTGTCAAACGGGAGGGGAGAGTCACTGGAAACAGACCTGGCGCGGTCCCATGAGAGATGCTCTCACCAGACTTCAGGAGAAAATCGATAACGAATATCAGACTCAACTGGAGAAGTATGAAGTTGACCCCTGGGAGGTCAGAGACAAATACATAACCATCTCAGGGGAACCATCAATAAAGAAATTCAAAAGTTTCCTGGAAAAACAGTGCGGATTTACCGGGCTTGACAGAGCGCAGACCCTGAAGATCAGAAGGCTTCTGGAGGCTCAGAAATACTCTCTTTTTTCCTTTACCTCCTGCGGATGGTTTTTTTCGGACATAAGCGGTATCGAATCGATACAGAATCTTGCCTATGCCTGCCGTGCGCTTCAGTTGGGCCTGCCTGAGTCTGAAAGAAAGGCTGCTCTGGAAAGTTTTCTTGCCGACCTGGAGAAGGCGCCAAGTAATCTGCCCAATACCAATGGAAGAACACTGTTTGAAAAAGAACTGCTTTCCTATTTTGAACATGGAAAGATTATGGCTTTTTCAGCAGCGATTCAGAAGACACTTGGTATCAAAAAAACAATGCAGTTTGAGCTTTTGGGTTATGCTGCAAAACTGGATCAGGTCCTGTCAACCAAAAATGGCGCACTCTGCTATGATGCTTACAATATCGAGCTGGAGAACGAATCAAACGGTGAATGTGATGTCTGGTCTGTGCTGGTCGTCAACAGGAGCAATTCAGAAATTACCGGCTGGGTTCTGCCCTCATCTTGTCTGCCTGAGAAAAAATCTCTGCGTCCGGAGATCTGGATGGGTCATGCTGAGGCTAAATCCTACAAATTTGCCGATACTTTTGTTTCATCACAGCATGAATTGACCAACTTCCTGCTGCACAAGATTACCAAAGACACCGATGCACGGTTCAGTATATGGATGAAGAAGAATGAGAAGGAACTGGCTCTTCTCTCTGGTCTAAGCTCCCTTATTCCGGAATACTGCAAGGCTCCGCTCTCTTTTGTTTATCAGGAGCAGTGGAACCGGCTGATGGCGAGACTGGAGACCTGCGGGAACGAGGATGCGATTTTCGCAGAGCTTCTCGAGCTCACAAGAACTGTTCAGCGGTTCGGCATTCCTCTTAAACTGGAGGGTTCAGCTGTTATTCTGGAAAAATTGCTTATCCTGGAACTGAACAATCTCGCGAAAAATTTAAAGGAAAAGCATTGTGATCGGATAAGGTTTTTCCTTAACCTGGTGGACCGGTTCTCTATTCCTGTTTATAAGCACAAGCTGGAGGATATTTTTAATCCTATATTAAACAGCAGCATACGCAGCCTTTACCTCAAGGTTAAAGAAAACGAGGGGGGCACTGTGCGTACTGAAGACAGGGAGTTGCTGCTGAAACTGCTGAGTTTTGCCAGGCGCATGAATTTCAATACAGATGCTTTTGAATTTAGCGAAAAATAACAGAAGAGCGCAAAAAACGCTTTTTTATTACATTGCATTTACCTCCTGTTTTAGATATATTTAAGATTGGTACTGCTTGTCGATTGATATGAATTTTAAAATAAGGCTAAATATGAACGAAGGAATGATCTTCTTTTATTTGATTCAGATATTTATTCTTCTTTTGGGGATCTCCATCGGGCATAGTGTGTTGCTCCTGAAGATCCGCAAAGAGGAAAACCGCAAAAGGGAATTGGAACTGGCGCTGCTTGAGAAGAGGGCTAATGTGTTGGAGCAGGGGAAGAAAGTGGCCCATGATATCGAGGAGGCGCTGTATCAGGCCAAGATCCAGCAGGAAATCGACGATATAATAAAGAAGAGCGATTCTCATTGAGAATTGTATAGAGACCCGCCTTTTTTGTTACTTTTTCCAGTTTAATATGTTGGGGAGTGTTGGTGGAGGGTGGCACCTTTTATAGGGGTGATTTAAGCGCTTAAGTGAAAAGGGACGGACTATGTTTTTACTTTTATAAACGCTTAAATGAAAGGGGATGGACTACCTTTTTTCTTTTAAGGGCTTAGGTGTATTCCCTTAAGTAGGCTCTCAATTCTTCCTGACGCAAAAAGTAAAAAGATAGTCCGTCCTCTGCCCGGTCTTGGGTCAATTTTTCACCTCGGAGGAGAAATAGTGACTTAATGAGTTTAAATTGAACATTGCTCCCAGTCTCAAATCTCCAGGAAAATATTCGAATAGATTGAGTTTCCTCCTTAAGTAGGCTCTCAATTCTTCCTGGCGCAAAAAGTAAAAAGATAGTCCGTCTCCTGCCCGGTCTTGGGTCAATTTTTCACCTCGGAGGAGAAATGGTGACTTAATGAGTTTAAATTGAACATTGCTCCCAGTCTCAAATCTCCAGGAAAATATTCGAATAGATTGAGTTTCCTCCTTAAGTAGGCTCTCAATTCTTCCTGGCGCAAAAAGTAAAAAGATAGTCCGTCTCCTGCCCGGTCTTGGGTCAATTTTTCACCTCGGAGGAGAAATGGTGACTTAATGAGTTTAAATTGAACATTGCTCCCAGTCTCAAATCTCCAGGAAAATATTCGAATAGATTGAGTTTCCTCCTTAAGTAGGCTCTCAATTCTTCCTGGCGCAAAAAGTAAAAAGATAGTCCGTCCCCTGCCCGGTCTTGGGTCAATTTTTCACCTCGGAGGAGAAATAGTGACTTAACGAGTTAAATTGAACACCATTTCACAAGCTTAACATCTCCCAGGAATCATTCAAACAGATTGAGTTTTTCCCTCAGATAGGTCTTCAGCCTGTGCTGTTATATTTCGCATTTTCAGGTTTTTTTTCCACACAGATGCTGGGTTTGCCACCCTTTTAAAACAAACCCTTAATTTCCCCGGTGCATAAAAGTAAAAAGATAGTCCGTCCCCAGCCCCCCCTGGCATAGGTATTCCCTTTGCTTACCAGGAACACCTCCCCAAAGGCCAAAATGTGAAATGGATTCTTCTCACCGCCTTCATTATCTCAGCTATCCCGGCTCAGGAGCGATGGCTGGTCGGTGATATCAATATTTTTGGAAATGATTCCATAAAAGAAAAAGAGCTTCTGGAACAGATGATCCTGCAGCCGGAGAGAATTTTCCAAAAATCCGAATTTACTCTGTCCCAATTGATAGATGATATTGCCGCACTTCAGGAATTCTATATGAGAAATGGCTTTTTCAG
>DAOTAZ010000044.1:0-14578 GCA_035382965.1 Chitinispirillaceae bacterium
CTTTTTTTTCAATTCCAGACTCCCCCATCAACTACGAAACTCAGGGCAGAAAACATTCAGAGCGGTGTTCAGCATCTCACCGCCTCATGTTGACTACCTGAAAAACAGCAGTGACATTTGAATTTTGTACGATAAAACCATTTTCTCCGTTTAAAACAGGAAATGCATTTCTAATCAGGGGGGAAAAATGTTTATACTAAGGATTTAAATAAGAACAAAGTTCTACTTCTATAATTTGTTATCAGGAAAATCCTTTAATCATTTAAACAAGGTCAGGATATGGGAAAGACGATTACAGAAAAAATCTTCGATGCTCATCTGGTAGATGAGCCTTTTGCAGGGACCAGGGTATTGTCTCTGGATGTAGTGATGTGTCATGAGATAACAACGCCCGTTGCTATCGCCGATCTTCAGTGGCGAGACAAGGATCGTGTTTTTGATCCCGCAAAAATAAAGGCTGTTATAGACCATGTCACCCCATCGAAGGATTCCAAGAGTGCCACCCAGGCAAAGATCCTCAGAGACTGGGCTGCCCGTCACGGGATAAAGGACTTTTTCGACGTAGGAAAAAACGGAGTATGCCATGCGCTGTTTCCGGAAAAGGGATTTATCAGGCCCGGCTATACAGTAATCATGGGTGACAGTCATACCTGTACTCATGGGGCATTCGGAGCTTTTGCTGCCGGTGTGGGGACCACTGATCTCGAGGTGGGAATACTCAAGGGAGTATGCGCATTCCGTCAACCGGAGAGCATCAAGATCACTCTGAAAGGAAAGATACCCTCCGGGGTATTTGCCAAAGATGTGATCCTTGAAGTCATACGTACTTTGACAGTAAACGGCGCCACTGATCATGTTGTGGAATTCACAGGTGAGGTTGTGGAGCGCATGTCAATGGAGGAACGGATGACTCTTTGCAATATGGCAATCGAGGCAGGCGCTACATCGGGACTCTGCATGCCTGACCAAAACACTGTGGAGTATCTCTGGCCTTTTATAAGCAGCGATTACAGCAGCAAAGCTGCGGCAGTGGAAGATTTCCGGAAATGGCATTCTGACCCGGATGCATCCTATGCCAAAGAGATAGAGATTGATGTCTCCGGGCTCGAGCCGGTCGCGACAGTGGGCTATAAGCCGGATCAGGTAAAGAAAGTAACCGAACTGGGAAATACAAAGATCGACCAGGTTTATATCGGAAGCTGTACGAACGGCAGGATTTCCGATCTGCGTGTCGCCGCATCCATTGTAAAGGGAACGAAACTGGCTCCGGGTGTAAGAGGGATAGTGAGTCCCGCAACTCCATCGATATTTTCTCAGGCACTCAAGGAGGGTTTGATTGAGATTTTCATGGATGCCGGGTATTGTGTTGTCAACCCTACCTGCGGAGCTTGCCTTGGGATGTCAACCGGGGTACTGGCTGAAGGAGAGGTATGTATCTCTACCACCAACAGGAATTTCAACGGCCGGATGGGTAAGGGCGGTATGGTTCATCTTGCAAGCCCAGCCACAGCGGCAGCAAGCGGCATCAAGGGTTATATAAGTGATCCCAGGGAGTATCTGGGGAAGTAAGCAACCGTAACTTACCTGAAAAATCGAAAGGAATATAAATATGAAGAACTTTGGCGGCCCGGTGCTTTTTCTGGACAGGGCAGATATCAACACAGACGAGATAATACCGGCGAAATATCTGACAGAGGTGAAAAAGGAAGCTCTCAAGCCATACCTTCTCGAAGACCTGAAAATGGATGGATTCAATACTGAAAGCGGATGGAGAGGAAGAGCCAGGGTAATTGTTACCAGGTCGAATTTCGGCTGCGGGTCATCACGGGAGCATGCCCCATGGGCTCTTGAGGTTAATGATATCACAACAGTCATTGCCCCGAATTTCGCCAGAATCTTCCGTCAGAACATGTTTAACGGAGGAATGCTTGCTATTGAGCTAGCACCTGAAACCATACAGGAGATCTTCTCCATGGCAGGAGAGGATGAGGTAGTATGCGATGTGGATATGGAGGCAAAAAAGCTCAGGTTCTCAAAACCGGGCTGCAGTAAGGAGTTCTCCTTCTCACTCTCCGGTTTTGATGAGGCACTGGTGAAAGCCGGTGGCTGGGTGGAATTTGCTGACGCGAAATATTGATCTGCGTTTTTAAGAGGCGGGCTTAGATGCCTGCCTCTGCCACTTTAAACCACCTCACCATACCCGAAATCAGACACATTCGACCCCATAAAAGTAAGAAAACGGTCTGTCACTTTTTTTACTTTTTTCCATCGCCTTTTCTGCAAGGTTTCCTGCTTTCAAATATTCCCACTCCTTTTCTTTTCTCCCCCTTATTTTCATGTTATTTTAATTATGTGCACCCCGTTTTAGTAATGCTGCATTTCTGATTCAATAGTAGAAGATTTCCACTTTCTGCAAACAGTTACCGAATTATTCCCTCATCTCATTAAACAGCAGACCTGATGCTCAGGAGGATCTTTCGATATGTTGACACACAGAGAGGAATCGTTGCAGAGGGATATCACGCGTATCCGTGATCACGTATGGAAGATGTCACTGCAGGCTGAAAAAGCGCTTAATAGCTGTTTGAAATCCTACCTGGAAAACAACCGCCAACTGGCCTACGAAGTCATCCTTCGTGACCAGCATATTGACAGAAAAGAAAAGGAAATCGACCGGCTCTGTCTGGAATTCCTTGTTCGTCAAGACCCTGTTGCAGGACTGCTGCGATTTGCCTACAGCACAATCAGAATAAATCTTGAAATCGAAAGAATAGGTGATTACGCTGAGTGCATTGCCCGTCAGGTGCTGAAGCTTTATGATAACCCTAATTTCGAGCTCAAAGATGAGATAACCGAGCTTTCCAATCTATCCATAAGCATGTTCCACGATTCGATCAGGGCTTTTATGGATCAGGATCCTGAGATTGCAAAAGAAAGCATCGAAACCGAGAATACAGTTGATGTCCTGAGATCGGAGCTTAACAGCCGTGTTGTCAGCCTTCTAGCTCAGCAGAAGATTTCCCCCAAGGCAGTGGACCCTCTCATGACAATAATCCGTAAATTCGAAAGGGTATCGGATCAAGCCCGGAATATATGCATGGAAGTCCTTTACATGTGCACAGGCGAGTACACGAAACATCCCGGTGCAGAGGTCTTCCGTATCCTCTTTGTTGACGATCACAATTCATGCCGGAGCCAGATGGCTGAAGCGATTGCATCAAGCCTCAATCTCTCCAGATTCATTTTCGCAAGTGCAGGTATAGAGCCAAAGCCGGTGGACCGTTTCACTATCGATTTTATGCAGACCAAGGGGATAGACCTGTCACATGTCGCTCCAAAAACAATTCATCAGATCCCGAACCTTGACCATTATCAGGTGGTTGTCAGTTTAACCGAGGAAACGAACAAAGCCTTCCCTCATTACCCCAGGAAGATGGTCTTTCTCCACTGGCCTGTAACAGATCCATCGAGTCTACAGAACTCCCGGGAGGAAGTAAATAAGGCTTATGAAAAGACCTACGATTTTTTAAAGAACCATATAACCGACCTGGTTAACGCTATTATCGATACCGATTCAGAAACAGGAAGAGAATAAGTGTCAGCTTTAAGCAGGAATCGAGCTTCACTTTATGTCAGGCTCACGGCTGTTGCTTTGTTAGCATTGACAGCAGGCTGCAGGAAGAAAAATGACACTGAATCCTCCGGAGTAAAATCAGCCGTGATTCAGGTAAAAGGCTCAGATACAATGGTCAATCTGGCACAGGCCTGGGCTGAGGAATACAAAAACATCAAACCCTCTGTAGAAATAGAGGTCTCCGGGGGCGGCTCCGGGGTGGGCATTGCAGCCCTGATAAAAGGGGCAATCTCCATAGCCACTGCCAGCAGGAACATGAAACAGAGCGAGATAGAACTGGCGGAAAAGAATACCGGCAAGACCCCCAGGGGGTACATTGTCGGGTATGACGCTCTTGCGATTTACGTTCACAGAGACAATCCCCTGGAGGAGATAACAGTCGAGCAGCTTGCGCAGATCTTTGGGGAAGACGGTGCTTTAAAGAAATGGTCTCAAATGGGTATCAGAATTCCCGGAGCCAGAAGCGATAAAATCCTCCGCATCAGCCGCCAATCCAGTTCCGGAACCTATGAGTTTTTCCGCGAGTATGTCCTCGGTAACAGGGATTTTGAACTGGGTTCTCTCGACATGAACGGTTCAAAAGAGGTTGCCGAGCTGGTAGGGAGCGCAAAAACAGCAATAGGGTACAGTGGCATGGGTTATGCTACTTCCAATGTCAAAATGCTTAAGATTAAAAGCAGTTCAGGAATCTCTTACCTGCCGACTATTGAAGACACCCAGGCAAGGAATTATCCGCTGGCACGCTCGTTACTGATCTATACACTCGGAGAACCCGATGACGAAACAAAGCAATATATCGAGTGGATAATGTCAGAAGCTGGTCAGAAAATAGTGGCAGATAACGGATATGTCCCATTACCATCAGTAGAAACAGATTAACAAACCTGAACCGGGGACTTTTCAGGAATGGCAGAAAACCAGGATTCCGTTTTAGCTGCTGAATATCCCCTTTTATCCGACCAGAAAGCACTTTCCCTGCCAAAGCGCCCTTTCTGGGTTATTACAGCAGAGCGGGCCTTCGAATGGATTATCCGCCTCAGCGGAGTGAGTGCGATTCTGTTCGTACTTGCAATATTTTTTTTTGTATTCAAGGAAGCTATTCCTGTACTGTTCAGTGAAAATTTCAACATAGTGCAGTTTCTATTCAGTACCAAATGGTACCCGACATCGGCTGTAAATGTCAGATACGGTACCTTCTCTCTTATAATCGGCAGTTTTTCGGTAACCATTCTTGCCATGCTCATAGCCGTTCCTTTCGGGCTCGGAGCCGCTATTTACATCTCGGAGTTCTGTGAAAAAAGGCGCAAAGAGATGCTTAAAATCATAATAGAACTTCTGGCAGCCATACCCAGTGTGGTCTGGGGTTTTATCGGAATTACAGTCATGAGCAAGCTGATTGTAAACTTTACCGGTGCACCGGCAGGTGTAAATCTTCTCAATGGAGGGTTGATTCTTGCCCTGATGAGTGTGCCGATTATCGTCTCTATAGGTGAAGATGCGCTGAAGGCAGTACCCGATTCCTACAGAGAAGCAGCCCTGTCGATGGGAGCCACAAAGTGGCAGATGATCTACAGAGTACTTCTTCCGGCTGCAAAAAGCGGACTCCTGGCAGCAGTGCTTCTGGGAATCGGAAGGGCTGCAGGTGAGACAATGGCTGTGCTTATGGCAACAGGGCATTCGGTGCAGATTCCAATGAGCCTGATCGATTCGGTCAGGACACTCACGGCAAACATTGCCGCTGAACTTGGTGAAGCACCGGCGGGTTCGGATCACTACAGAGTACTTTTCCTTACAGGTGTGCTGCTGTTCTGTATCACCTTCGCGGTTAATCTAACAGCAGACCTGGTAATCAGGGGTATCCGCGGAAAATGATTCAGCAACAGTCAAACTCTTCATCCAGGTTTACAAGAACATCCTTTACATCACGTAAAGAATGGTATGAGACTGCGGCAAAGTGGGCATTTCTTATCATGGCGATGTCACTTGTCATTCCTCTGCTGATGATAGTCGGTTACCTGATTTTCAAAGCCTCACCATCGCTTAGCTGGTCATTTCTGGTAGATGTACCTATACGGGGAATGAGAGAGGGCGGAATCTGGCCGGCCTTTATAGGTACCCTTTACCTGGTGATAATCTCGCTGCTTATCTCCACCCCTGTTGGCGTGCTTGCTGCCGTGTACCTCAACGAGTACGCAAAAGACAATTTTTTCAATAGAATCATAAATATGGCGGTTATAAACCTGGCAGGTGTTCCAAGCATTGTGCATGCCCTTTTCGGACTGGGAGCATTTGTGTATGCCGCAGGATTCGGATATTCAATAATCTCGGCATCATTGACACTTGCTATTATGACTCTTCCGGTGATCATAGCCAGCACCCGTGAAGCTCTGGCATCGGTACCGATGAGTTTCCGGGAAGCCTGCTGGAATGTGGGAGCAACCCGATGGCAGGCTATAAAGGCAGTTGTTCTCCCAAATTCAATCAGCGGCATTCTTACCGGGATAATTCTACAGGTAAGCCGTGCGGCCGGAGAAACCGCTCCGATCATGTTTACAGGAGCAGTTTTTTTCAAGGCTGTTGAAAAGGGAGATCTGTTCCCATATCAACTTACAGATCAATGTATGGCTCTTTCCATGCATCTGTACACTGTTGCCACCCAGGTGCCTGATGTGAAGGAATCGATACCGTTTGCTACAGCAGTAGTTCTCCTGGGCTCAGTGCTTCTGGTAAACGCAAGCGCTATTGCCCTGAGGGTATGGCTGAGGAACCGGAAAAAGTGGTAAGGATGGATACACAGAAAAAAATAAGAGTCGAGGATCTGCGTCTTGCTTACGGCGGCATCGAAGTAATTCACAATATCTCCTTTGATGTTTTTCGCAATGAAATACTGGCAATAATCGGCCCCGCACAATCCGGAAAAACATCACTTCTACGCTGCATAAACAGAACAATCGATTTTGTAAAGGATGCTTCGGTTTCCGGAAAGATTCTTGTGGATAACGAGGATATTATCAGGACAAAAGATGTCTTCGGGCTCCGCAGAAGAATCGGCATGGTAGCACCTCTTCCTGTCGGACTCCCGCTGACTATTTACGAGAATGTGGCTTTCGCGCCCAGATGCTCAGGGATGAAGAAAAAAAGCCAGCTTGACGAAATAGTAGAACGATGTTTGAGACAGGCTGCGCTCTGGGATGAGGTCAAAGACCGGCTCAACAACCTTGGAACCTCTCTCTCAGGCGGGCAGCAGCAGCGTCTGACAATCGCCCGGGCTCTCTCTCATCAGCCGGAAGTCCTCTGCCTCGATGAATTTTCAATTGCCATAGATCCGGTCACCACTATGCGCATCGAAGATGTTCTGAAAGAACTCAAACGCGAAATCACTATTATCCTGGTAACAAATCTCACACACCAGGCCAGACGTCTCTCTGACAGAGCCATGTTCCTGTGGAAGGGAGATATTGTTGAGATCGACCGTTCAGAGGTAATCTTTTCCGATAAGCCGGCAAGACAGGAAACTTACGATTATGTAAACGGTATTATTGGTTAAAAGGCTTCAGTATGAGTGAAAAAACAGAGTACAGTATCATGACAAATGATCTCAACCTCTGGTACGGAAACTTCCATGCCCTGAAAAACATAAACCTGAAAATCAAACACGGCCTGATTACCTCTTTGATCGGCCCCAGCGGATGCGGAAAGACCACACTCCTGCGATGTTTCAACAGGATAAACGAGCGTTTCAGTAATGTACGCACTACCGGGACAATCTCGATTCTGGGGAAAAACATATACGATCACGATGTATCTCTGGTTGAACTGCGAAAATCCGTGGGGATGGTCTTCCAGAGGCCAAATCCACTCCCTGTTTCAGTTTACGAGAACGTGGTTTTTGGTTTACGCACGCATACCCCGCGTTTCAGTCTCAGGAAACCTTTTCTTGACGAAGCGGTTGAGAAAGCATTAACAGAAGCAGACCTGTGGAAAGACCTTAAAGACCGCCTTAAAGCAAAGGCAACCAGTCTCCAGCTCGAACAGCAGCAGAAACTCTGCATCGCAAGGATTCTTCCTCTCAAGCCGGAGATAATTCTTATGGATGAACCCTGCTCGGCTCTTGACATTGAGGGAACAAAGGCCGTAGAGGAGCTGATGCTATCGCTCCGCGGAAACTACTCTATTATTATCGTGACACACAGCATGGCACAGGCCAGACGAATTTCCGATGAATGCATTTTCATGCTGCTGGGAGAAGTGGTGGAACACAACCGCACTGAAGAGCTGTTTATCAATCCCGCAAACCCCAAAACTGCTGAATACATAGAGGGACGTTATGGATAAGAATCTTCTTTCAACCCTGATATTCAGGAATCTCTTTCTTTCAGCCGGATTTTAGACTTTTCTTGAAACTCAGAAAATCCGGAGCGTTTTTCAACAGCCGTAAAAAGCTGTGAGGTGACTGGAAAAGCATTTTGGGATACACATTTTTACGCATAAAGGGGCGGTTGTAGAAACGGCGGTAAAATTCTCCGTAATGATACTCAAGCACACTCTTCTGCCCGATCTCATTGGGAACAAAGACAAACTGCATGCAGTCCATTTTTGACCAGTCATTCTCAAATGTACCCATGCTTTCGATGTCTCTGGTGATCGGAGCGCCCGGAAAAGGGGTAAACGCCGTCAGGTTGGCATCCTTCAAAGGAAGAGAAAGAGCCAGTTCCCTTGTCTTTACAATCGATTCCTCTTTCTCACCCGGAAATCCTATCATGAAAAGGCCCTTTACCCACAAACCTGAATCATGCAGCAGTTGCACGTCACGACGGATGCTCTCAATTGACAAACCATCCTTATGAGTATCCAGCAGGTTCTGGTCACCGGACTCGATCCCCACAGATACCATCCAGCAGCCTCCCTTTTTCAGCAGCGCTATCAGCTGAGGATCGATATGCCCGATTCTAACTATACAGTTGAATGTAACCGGAATACGGCTTGAAGAGAGCCGCAGACATAATTCTTCGACTCTCTTTCTATTAAGCGTAAAGAGATCATCGTAGAAATTTATATGTCTGACACCGAAGTCCCGATAAAGCCACAATATCTGCTGGAAAGTGTATTCCGGAGAGTTCCACCTGAAACCTTTCCCGAAGACCGAGCGGTCACAATATGTGCAGGAGTAAACACATCCTCTCGATGAGATGATATTGGCACCAGGGTGCCTCGGATATCCGAAAAGAGGCATAAGGTATTTACCGGGAAAGCCGGAGAGGAGATCATAAGCCGGAAAAGGCAGCTCATCCAGAACACAGGGAGGGATGCTTTTTGTGCCGTTACGGACAGTCTGCCCGTCACGGAAATAGATTCTGTCGCAGTCGTTCGACCCATCAGCCAGCATCCTTATCGCTGTTTCACCTTCACCTGCGATAACATAATCGATAGCCGGAAAGCTCTCCAGAATCTTTTCCTTTCCCCAGGAAACATGCACACCTCCAAATACGGTCTTTATATCCGGGGAGATTTCCTTCACCTTCAGGCAAACATCGTAGGCATCCAGAAACGCGGATGTAGTAGTGGAAAACCCGATCATATCGGGTTTCAGGGAGCAGATTCGCTCAGCCCATTGCTGGTTTGTCACTCTGTTCTGCAGTGCGGCATCGAAAAGATACACCTGATGGCCGGATTTTCTCAGTACGGCGGCAATTGAAGCGAGTCCGACCGGTGGCATTACACATGCCAATGACCCGATTCTTCTGGTACCAGGCTCAAGCCGGTAACCGCGTGGATGAAAAAGTATTATCCGCACCATTACCTCTTTTCTCTATAATTACCCTGCCAGAAATTCCCATAGAGGCCCCTTTATTCCTCTCTCTCTCAACGATTCCATCACCTTCGCCTGTTCGGGGGTAATATCCTCCACAGCCCACCTGCAGCTCCTTTGATGAAATTCCGAAAGTATCCCGGCAATTCTCTCTTTTGTTAAATAAGGTGAAATATAGAAAAGCGGTTCAAGCAGATTGACTGGTTCAGAGATATATTTCTCTTTCAACGCGTGAGCATAAAGAGGAGTACCGGGATAGATACGCATTCCTGTAAAAGGAAAAATCACTGTCTTCTTTAACATTGTTGAGTTTTCAAAACTCTTCCTCAGGGTATCTTCAGTTTCTCCGGGCCCTCCGACAATGAGAAAATGCGAGTAGTGAATTTTCTCTTTCCTTGCCATCTCACTCGAGGAAAGGATATCATCGAAGGTAAAGTTTTTCCCGTAACTCTCCAGTACACTGTCACAGAAGCTGTCTGAACCAAACTCGATGTGTTTCAGCCCTGCCCTGGCCATCAGCGCCATCAGATCCTGTGTAAGATTGCAGGGCCGCAGGAAACAGCCCCACTCAAATTTCACCTTCAGTTTTAAAAACTCTTCACATATACCTGCAACATGATCATTGCTGGTGTTAAATGCTGAATCTACTATAAACAGGTATTCTGCGCCTGACCTGACCGCATCTTCGACATCTTCCGCCACCGAGCGTGCCGGCCTGAATCTGGCCCTTTTGCCTTCGATCAGAGGATATGTACAGTAGCAGCATGTAAACGGACACCCGCGCTGGGTCTGGATATTCAGCATCCCGCTTGATTTTAAATAATACCCGGCAATCTCAGGGATGCGGCATGGTATAGAGATTTCAGAAGACGGAAATGCCGCAGGAGCGTTTTTCCTGACTATGTTTCCCTGTCTGTAAATGAGCCCCGGAACCTTCTCCAGTGCAGAGAGCGATTCTCCATGCGATCCGCTCAGGACCTCTAAAAGCGTGATTATCGAGCCTTCAGCCTCACCCATCAGCCCGTAATCCGCACCTGTCATCTCAAGAAGCTCTTCCGGAAAAAGTGAAAATGCGCTTCCTCCCAGGATCAGACCCGCTCCGCTTACATCTTTCACTCTCTTGACAGTTTCACAAAGTTCAGGAACGAAAAACTGTGTTTTATCTATCCTTACATCATCGATATTCCGCAGAGATAAACCGACATAATCGGGATTGAAATCTCTTAGAACAGGTTCAAGGTCCCTGTCCTGAAACCCCATGTCTATTACTTTTACATCAAAGCCATTCTTCCTGAGTGCACCGGTTATGTGTGAGATGCCAAGCGGGAAAACAGGGTAAGGATTACGGCAGCGGTTTATACTGACTAACAATATCTTTACAGGCAAAATATTCCTTCACTCATTTCCAATGTACAGCCAGACACTTATTCTTTCCTGAAATATACTTATCGTTCAGCAGTATCCGGTGAACTTATCAACCGCTTCCGAACCGGAGTCGGTATCGGCAGGTTCAGACTCTTTCCCCAGATATTCACCAAGCTCAGTGCGAAACATTTCGCAAACCTTCTGGGCTGTAAGGTCATATCCCGCCATTTTCAGGGTTGTGCAGAATTCCTCGTGCTTTCTGCCCTGACGGTACTCAGGTTCCTTCAGAGGATGTTTAAGATAGCGGCTGAGAATTGAAAGATCAGATTCAACCATCAGACTTGCCTGATAATAATAAAGCGCAGGATTGGAGCCCAGATACAGGGAACTGCCCAGGAACTTGCGGTTGGTAATCGCCAGATCACTTGTGCCCTTATGTTCTACAGGACCGATCCCGTGTTTTTCAAGCACCGCAACTATGGCACCCTGGACTTTTGCAAACAGTTCAAGCGCTGTGTATCTGTCTCTCGGGCCTACTACAATAGTGACCACCATCCCGGGAGCAAGTACCACAGTTCCTCCCCCGCCGCGCCTTTCCAGAACAGGAACATTGTCCTCCTTGCACCTGTCGAGATAAATCTCTTCTGATGGTTTTCCGGAGGGGCCGTGTACTACTTCAACTACGGGTTGTTCATAGACAAAAACAAATGGTTTGGGCTGTAATGCCCCTAATATAAACAAACCATCATTCTTCTTAGGGTCACCGGGAAATAAAGGTGCTATCATCCGTTCACCTTCTTCTGCATTTTGCTGTAAATACTCGTAATAAACAGGGAAAGATAGGAAGCAAAAGGAAAAATCTTTTTAAGCAAGGGTGTCCTGATGTGAATTGCCCTTGAGGGACACATCTCATGACAGCAGAAACATCGTATACATTGCCTGTAATCAAAAGTTGGAACTTTCCCTTTCCCCCTGACCGCGACCGCTTTGGGATTAACCGGGCAAACCTGCTCACAACGACGGCATCCGGTACAGCTTTTACTGTCTATCACCGGACGTGGAGAGAAATGTCTTTTAAGTTCCCTGAGGAGTCTGGTATTAGGGACTTTCACAGGAGCACTTCTTACCACACGAAAGGATTTATCTATGAAAGATTCAATCGGATCACCGATAAGCTCGATCTGTTCATCGAGAGTATGACCGAGACCGCATTGCGCTCCGATTTTAAGCGGAGGCACAAAAGAGGGGTCCAGATCGATTATCCTGCAGGCGACAGAATCAATAGCAACAGGATCGGTGGAAAGCAGGATCGCGCCGATCTTTTTAGGGTCGCCGCTTTGAGGTCCGTTTCCCTCCATAGCGTAAACCGCATCCATGACATACAGCCGCGCCTTTACAAAACGGGTAATATCAACCAGGAGCTGTGAGAATTCATATATTTCGGGAAACCTGGCATGGTACTCCCCTTTTGTCATTCCCGGGACACATCCATACTGATTTTTCACAGCCCCTGTCATTCTGGTAAGTCCATGAGTCTTGAGTTTCGGTAAACTTACCACTCCATCACTGTCCAGAACCGCTTCTGCGATGTAGAGAATCTTGCTGCTTACACCTTCGGAAAAGGACACCATCCTGCCACGGTCAAACTCTCCCTGAACAATACCAAGTTCCTCAGCGATCTGGTGAAAACCTGATTTTTTCAGAGCACCTATGGCAGGCTGTATTCCTCCCGGTGAATCCCCGTAAAAAAGCCTGGCTCCGGATTCTCTGAATTGCAGAGCAACTGCTTTGAATACAGATGGGTGAGTAACAACACATTGCCGGGGGTCTGTTCCCCATAACACATTTGGTTTAAGAAGGATGCTCTCATTCTGGCTGGCAAAACAGCCTGCGCCCCCAAGATAGTCAATTCCCCTTTTTATTGCGGAATTGACCTCTTCCTGATCGTAAGAATCACATTTTACAATGACTACCTTTGATTTCACTGTCATTTCCTTTCAGAAAACTTAAAAATACAGTTAAGTAAATTTGAATTCCAATAAATTGGATATAGGGGAGGCAATGTTTATTTTTTTCTTTTTGCCTGCTTCAGAATTCCGGGGCAGGGATATTCATGGGAAAAGGCAGAATGAACAAGAATCCGGCAGTAACCCTAAACGGGCAGAATTTGACAATCGAAGAGATTGTCGCAATTGGAATCGGTGACAGGTCTGTGGAGCTTGATGCCAGTGCGTTGGAAAGATGCCGCGCATCAAGGAAATTTCTTGAACAGGAAGTTGCAGCCAGACGGATAATCTACGGGGTTAATACCTCTTTTGGACCGATGTGCAACAAAATCATTAACGACAATGAAATCGAAACATTACAGATAAATCTTATCAAAAGTCATGCAGCCGGTCTGGGCGATCCTCTGAAACCGTATATCGCCCTGGCAGTTATGGCTGTGCGTCTCAACAGTCTTATCAAGGGATACTCCGGAGTCAGGGTAGAGCTGCTGGAACATTTGAAAAACATGATCAATGCCGGTATAGCACCCTATATTCCGGAATGCGGCAGTGTCGGAGCATCCGGAGACCTCATACACCTTGCCCATCTCGCGCTGGCAGTGATTGGTGAAGGTAAAGTTTTTTACAAAAAAGAACTCATGAACGCCTCTGAGGCACTTGCCAAATGCGGGCTTAAGCCTTTCAGGCTCAGTTACAAAGAGGGAATCGCCCTGATGAACGGGACCGCTGCAATGACTGCAATCGGGGCTTTTGCGCTTTTCGGGGCAAAAAAGCTCCTGCGGCTTGCCTGCGTCAATGCGGCTTTTTCCATCGAGATCTTTGGCGGCATCGATGACGCTTTTGATGAGGATCTCCATGAGG
This sequence comes from Chitinispirillaceae bacterium, assembly GCA_035382965.1. GTDB lineage: Bacteria > Fibrobacterota > Chitinivibrionia > Chitinivibrionales > Chitinispirillaceae > JAAYIG01. The sequence goes on from DAOTAZ010000044.1 coordinate 13,676, forward strand.
TCAAGCCCCACCCCGGGCAGATAAAAATAGCCTCCATCATCCGCGATCTCTACAAGGGATCAACAAATATCGTGCTCAGGTCTCATATGCATGATTTGATCAGAAAGCAGCAAAAAGAAGGCATCGTTTACGAAACGAGCATTAATGTTCAGGATGTCTACTCGATCAGGTGTACACCCCAGATTCTGGCGCCGGTAAGCGAAGCCATCGACTATGCGGTAAAGACAATAGAAACTGAGGCAAACTCATCCAATGACAATCCTATAATTATCCCGGAAAAGAAAAAGGTAATCCATGGAGGAAATTTTCATGGCCAGAGTGTAGGATTTAATATGGATGCGATCTGTATGGCCATTGCAGAACTCTGCAATCTCTCTGAAAGAAGGTTGAACAAACTTCTGGATGGTAAACTTAACGAGGGATTGCCTGAACACCTCATCCCGGAAACACCAGGACTGGCGATGGGATTTATGGGTGCGCAGTATCTGGCTACATCGACTACCGCAGAAAACCGGCAGATAGCAAACCCGGTCAGTACACTCTCCATTTCCTGCAATGCCTCTAACCAGGATGTTGTCAGCATGGGAACAGTAGCGGCCAGAAAAGCTTTCAGAGCGGTTAGCAACGCCAAGCATGTCCTGACACTTGAAACCCTTGCCCAGCTTCAGGCTCTTTCGTTCCGTAATGCGCCTGGAATGGGAAAAGGAACCAGAAAGATATACGATATTCTGGTAAAGAATTTCAGGGTTTACGACAACCAGCGGATATTTCATGATGATCTGGCTTCTCTGAGGAAAACCCTTTTCTCAAGCAGTCTGCTGGATAATCTATCTGAATATATAACCTGATTCAGTAGTGTCCGGTTAAATTAACAAAAGATCAAGGCCACCGAACCTATATTTA
>DAOTAZ010000045.1:0-14447 GCA_035382965.1 Chitinispirillaceae bacterium
CGATCCACTCCGTTGTCAAGCGGTTGCTGGACACTGAACACACCATAAACCCCCTTCAGTGCTTCATCGAGTGTTGAGGGCACATCGAAGTCACCCTTAACCACCTCTACCCCGGAATCCTTGAGCGCACGTGCCTCAGCATGATCAGGATGTCTGGTCAATGCCCGCACCTTCCATCCATCCGCCAGAAGATGCTTTACCACGGCTCCTCCCTGTTTTCCGGTGGCACCTGTCACCAGTATAATCTTGTCTGCAGTTTCCATAATGCGCACTCCTTATGCAGTACTGCCATTCCGTTTAATCTGTCAGCGCAATCTCAATTGCACATTTGAGGTATCTGAAAAAATTACGGGGAGTCCTGTCTTTATGTTGCCCGGGACAGAGAGTAAGCACGTGTAAAGCGCTTAAAAGGTGAAGGTGATGCTCTCACTGAAAAAAATCTGTGCAGAGCCGGTACTTTAAGCTGTCTGTTTTATCTTTAACCAGTTTGATTGTATGGGATGAGTCACCGCTTAAACGGATATTGCGGCTGGATTGAAATGAAATATCGAAAAAGTCGTAATAAAGGAAAGACGAGCCTTCCGCTCCAGCATTCGGATTCTCTTTTGCATAGAAAGTGATACAATCCGATGCGCTGCGGTTCAGACGAACCACATAAGCTGCTGTTCTGATTCTCTTCATCTGAACCATATCTGCTACACCCCTTTTCTCCATCTCAGAGATCACTCCCAGTTTTACAGCGTTAAGCAGATCCATCAACTGTGAAACCCCGGGGAGTGAGAACTGGACATCCTCATCTCCGGATGTCCTTTCCACATCCCTCCTGCTGTTCAGAAATGCATTTACAAACAGTATAGGAGGAGTGGCTGAGTAATCTATTTTGATCACAGCCGGAAAACGCATACCGTTTACCTTCAAAAGTTCCGGTTTCTTCTGCTCCAGTATCTCACTGAAAAGCCTCTCCACGTTTTCGGAAAGCCCCAGAACATTGATGGTCAGATCAGCCTGATCCGCATTTACGAACAAAGGATGATCTTTGTTGAACTGCTCCTCAGCTTTCACAATCCTGTTCAGTGAGTCCAGCACTATCTTGACACTGTCAACTCTGGAATCCTTTTTCCTGAACCTCTTCCCTGAATACGTTTTAAGATAATCCTCAAGCAGATCTATCCTTGCAGAGCTCATAACCTCCGCATACCGGATCTTCATTGAATCCACAGCAGTCAGTTTCTTTTTCGCCGCCGGCTGGGACAGAGACACTGGTTCCACTTTGCCATCCCCATCCGTACGTTGAGGATTCAGTGCCAGACGCACCCTCCCGCACCAATATTTATCAACCTGATAGTAATCGCAATCCGCAAGGAAATTCCTGAGAGCCATCGAATCCCCGGACTCAACTGCTCTGTTGTAGTAGAACTTGTTCTTGTAGTTGAAATCATCCCTCTGCTGGTCATAAATGACCTTGAAGAGACTGTCTACCCTGTCGAGACTAAGGATGGCACGCTGAAACCCGTGTTTCAGGTCAGTCACACGGTCGGGATAACGCTGCATTATGCTGTCAATTTTCTGCCTGCACTGTCCGGTCAAAGCGATAACCCTGTGACGATCGGCTTCCGCAAGTTCGTCAGGCCCTGAAGGCAGCAGGCCTGTTAATGAATCCAGCAGAAAAATCTCAGATCTGATACTGTGAAGAAACTCACACCTGGAAATTGACTCGTTTATTGAATCTAAGCTTGAGCACTGTGATGATCCCTTTCTTTTATGACAATAGTGGCTGTATTGATCCCACAGCGGCAGGGCACTTCTAAGCCTGGACGCGCACTGGTCATATTTATCTTCTGCAAATAGAGTGCGTGAACTGTCGATAATCGATCTTACTGCCGTGATTACTGAGTCCCCGTGCTGACGATCCTTTTTTTTACCGCGTACAATAAAAAAAGTAGCCACAGCAGTTCCTGCAGCAGCTACAGGAATACTTATGGAGGCGGCTACGACCCCTTTTTTGCCCGGTTCACTGCCCGATGCGCCTGAATTGACAAGAATAACCGCAGCGAGCAGAACGGCAATACGGTCTGAAAATCTGCTTCTGAAACAGATACGGCAAATCTCAGTAAGCTTTGGCAAAAATGACTCTCCTGGAAGATGGTTCTCCGCTAATCACACACCTTCCCTCCTCTTTTGGAGAATCCAGTGGAATGCACCTGATTGTCACATTAAGATCGTTTTTAACCTTCTGCTCCACCTCTTCAGAACCATTCCAGTGACTGAATGCGAACCCGCCATGGATCTCCGGCTTCTCCGGGTTTGCAGGAGTAAAAAACTCGTAAAACTCATCCCTGCTGTCGATCCGCCTGATGTGGCTGTCCCGGTAAGCCTTTGCCCTCTGAAAAAGATTGTTCTGAATTTCCTGAAGAAGAGATGAAATTCCTGCAACAAATTCACTGCGTTTCTGAGAATATCTCTCTTTCCGGCTCTTATCGCGTCTTCCAACAAAAACCGAATCGGATGCGATGTCTCTGGGTCCGATTTCAAGATAAAGCGGAATACCCTTCTTTATCCATGACCAGACTTTCTCTCCTCCCCTACCTTCTCTTTTGTCTACTTCCACCACGATCCTGCGTCCATCAAACATGACATCACGCAGCTCCGCTGCCAGACTCTCACAATACTCTATCACATTTCCGGCAGTAGATTCATCATGTATCATCGGAAGAATTACCACATGAGAAGGCGCCAGCCTCGGAGGAACAATCAGACCATCATCGTCACCATGGGTCATTATAAGCCCACCGATCAGCCGTGTGGAAACTCCCCACGATGTTGTCCAGGCATATTCCTCTTTACCAGTTGAATCAAGGAACTTTATATTCGATGCTTTGGAGAAATTCTGCCCCAGAAAATGGGATGTCCCGGCCTGAAGCGCTTTCCTGTCCTGCATCATTGCCTCGATACAGAAGGTAGAAACAGCACCCGGGAAACGCTCTCCCTCTGTTTTTTCTCCTTTGATCACAGGCATAGCCATATAATTTTCCGCGAAATCAGCGTATATATCAAGCATTCTCATGGTCTCCTCCACCGCTTCCTGCGATGTGGAGTGAGCCGTATGCCCTTCCTGCCATAAAAATTCGGCAGTCCTCAGAAATAGTCTGGTACGCATCTCCCACCTGACCACATTTGCCCACTGATTTATCAGCAGGGGCAGGTCACGATAGGATTGTACCCATTTGGCAAACATCTCACCAATGATGGTCTCGGATGTGGGACGAACAATCAGAGGTTCTTCCAGTTCTCCAGCAGGAATAAGCTTGCCCTCAGGACCAGCCTCGAGGCGGTGATGAGTCACAACCGCACACTCTTTAGCAAAACCCTCAACGTGCTGTGCCTCTTTTTCGAGAAAACTCTTGGGTATAAACAGGGGGAAATAGGCATTTTTATGCCCGGTTTCCTTGAATTTGGCATCCAGGACATTTTGAATATTCTCCCAGATACTGTAACCCCAGGGTTTTATAACCATACAGCCCCTCACAGGGGAATTTTCCGCCAGGTCCGCCGCACGTATTACCTGCTGGTACCACTCAGGATAATCCTGCTCTCTTGTGGGGGAAATCGCATTCTGAACTTTTTTATCAGCCATAAGCCTCCATTAACTCCATATCCGTAAAATTCCAGTTTTCAATAAATCCTGACCGGAATTCAGGTGTAAAGTTTCAATATCAAAGAAAAAGTCCCGGATCAGTGATGAAAGAGCCTGATATTACTGAACGCCATCACCATCCCGTACTCGTTACAGGCCTCTATCACCAGGTCATCTCTTTTAGAGCCTCCGGGCTGTACCACATATTTCACACCGCTCTGCTGTGCTCTGTCAATTGAATCCCTGAACGGGAAAAACGCATCAGATGCAAGCGATATCCCGTTCATCAGATTGAGCCACTCTCTTTTCTCCTCACTTGACATCCGATTCGCAGGTACTTCGAAATTATTCTGCCAGGTATACTGTTCAGCCGGAGTAAGATTGTCCTCCAGAAACTGATCTATGGCATTATCCCTGTCCGGTCTGCCAATCTTCTCTTTGAACTTGAGTGCAAGCACAATAGGATGCTGCCTCAAGAACCAGCGGTCCGCCTTTGATGCCGCAAGTCTTGTGCAGTGAATTCTTGACTGCTGCCCGGCCCCTATTCCTATAGCCTGTCCTCCGTAAGCGAAACAGACTGAATTGGACTGGGTGTATTTAAGCGTGATCTGCGCCAGTATAAGATCCCGCTTTGCATCCTCAGGCAGTTCCTTGTTCTCTGTCACCAGGTTCTGAAGGGAATTACCGGTAATCTCTATTGTGTTACGTTTCTGTTCAAAGTTTATCCCGAATACTTCCCTTGTTTCCATCTCAGGTGGCTGATAGGAGGGATCGATCTCCAGAACCACATAAGCACCTTTTTTCTTTTCTTTAAGGATGTCAATCACTCCGGGTTCATATCCTGGAGCAATCACACCGTCGGACACTTCACATCTAAGAAGCCGTGCAGTGGCCAGATCAACAGGATCGCTCAGTGCGGCAAAGTCCCCGAAACTCGATACTCTGTCCGCACCTCTTGCCCTGGCGTAAGCCGAGGCGATGGAAGAGAGTTCCATATCCTCCACAAAAAAGGCTTTCTTGAGTTCTTTTGTCAAAGGCAGTCCAATAGCCGCACCGGCTGGACTGACATGCTTGAAAGAAGCAGCCGCAGGCAGCCCTGTAGCTTTACGCAGCTCTGCCACAAGCTGCCATGAATTAAGCGCATCCAGCAGATTTATGTACCCGGGGCTTCCGTTAAGCACTCTGATGGGAAGATTTCCTTTACCCGAAAAAATCCGGGCTGGTGCCTGATGAGGGTTGGCGCCATACCTTAGCAGCAGTTCATTTGACATTATGAGTCCCTTTATGTGGCTTGAAATTCCGGAAGTCCCGCCAGGTCAAGAGTCGCGAAATAGTCATCGACTGTCTCTGCCCGCCTGATCTGAACCACCTCTCCGTTTTCCCGGAGCAGCAGTTCCGCAGAGCGAAGCTTCCCGTTATAGTTGAATCCCATGGCATGACCGTGCGCACCGGTGTCGTGTATGACAACCAGATCACCCGGTTCAAGCGGCGGCAGCATACGGTCAATGGCGAATTTGTCGTTGTTTTCACACAGAGATCCGGTCACATCGTATTTGCATGCGGCATCCAGATTCTCTTTACCTATTACAGTGATATGATGATATGCACCATAGAGTGCAGGACGCATAAGGTTTGCCATACACGAGTCAAGGCCGGCATAGGTTTTATAGGTCTTCTTGATATGAAGAACTCTTGACACGAGGTACCCATGAGGCCCGGTAATCACCCTTCCGCACTCCATCTGCAGTTTTAAAGGATGTAAACCGGAACCGGCGATTATGCGCTCGTAGGCTTCCTTTACCCCGTCAGAGACCACCTTCAGATCAACCGGCTTCTGATCAGGACGGTAAGGGATTCCCACTCCTCCGCCCATATTGACAAACTCAAATCTTATACCTTCCGCATTGTAAATTTCAACCGCAAGCTCGAAGAGCATCACCGCAGTGTCCACAAAATACTGGGGATTAAGCTCGTTTGAAGCCACCATCGTATGAAGTCCAAAACGACGCACCCCCTTCTCCTTAAGCAGCCGATACCCCTGATGAAGCTGCTCACGGGTAAAACCGTATTTCGCCTCACTGGGATTACCGATGATGGAATTGCCGGTTCTTGAGGGCCCGGGATTGTATCGCAGACAGATCAGTTCAGGAATCCCTGCATACTTCTCCAGAAACGGAATATGAGTTATATCATCCAGATTGATTATAGCCCCCATCTCGCGGGCCTTTTTAAATTCCTGCGCCGGTGTGTCATTGGAAGAAAATATCACTTCCTCACCGGTAATTCCGGCTTTCTGTGCCAGAATAAGCTCAGGCAGAGAACTGCAGTCCGCTCCACCTCCTCCCTTCTTGATAATCTTGAGCAGATAAGGATTAGGCGCGGCTTTGACCGCGAAAAACTCCCTGAAACCCTCAGACCAACTGAATGCATCAATAAGTGTCCTGAGACTCTCTTTAATCCCACGCTCATCATATATATGAAAAGGAGTCGGATACTTTTCAATAATTTTTTTTATCTGTTCCGCAGTAAATGGAACCTTTTTCACACTCATATTCACCCTTTAAAATCAGTTAAAGAATATAGCCGTGCTTCAGACACAAGAATCGGAAAAATAAGATTTTTCCTGTAAGTTGTCACTACTTTCAGCCAAGCCGGCTTATAATCCTCTCCCACTCCTGATCAGGGGGAGCTTCTATTGTCCTGCGGTTTCCTGAGAGAGTAAAGGTAATCCGATAGGCATGGAGCATCAGCCTGGTAATTCCTCCTACAGGACGGCAATGGCCATAGAGCCTGTCCCCAAGAACCGGATGTCCTATGGAGTAGAGATGAACTCTTATCTGATGCTTTCTGCCGGTTTGCGGTCTGACCTCAAGAAGAGTTGAATTACGCAGATTACAAAGTACTCTGTAGCAGGTTAGAGATTCTTTCCCCCTTGAATCCACCCCCATCCGTCCCGATCCGAACTGATACAGAGGCTTATCGATCACCCCCTCACCATCCATGCCCCCTTCTGCAACAGCCAGATAAACCTTGGTGATCTCTCTTTTTTCAAACTGAAGATTCAGTTCCCGATGAGTCGATGCATCCCTGGCAAAAAGAACCACCCCGCTGGTTTCCCGATCCAGCCTGTGCACAACAAATATCTTTCCCCCACAGTAATCCTCCAGCCTCCTTACCAGAGTGTCTGAATCACTGACTCCTCTTCCGGGAATGACAATCGTCCCGGGCTCCTTGTTCAAAGCAATCAGATGACTGTCCTCATAGAGGATCTGTAAAGGTGCGGGCGGCTGTAAACACATCTATTTCAAATCTTCCCTGCTGCCGCCGAAATGCTCCCAATGCACTATCTGGTCCAGTTCTTTTCGCTTTTTAGTGGATTGCTCGACGGATGGATATCCCAGGGGAGTAAAAGCCACAGGCTCAATATTGTCAGGAAGTCTCAACACCCTGCATGCCTCAGGATAATTGAAAGCACCTACCCAGCATGTGCCCAGACCCATTTCCGTGGCAGCAAGGGTCAGATGATCCAATGCGATGGCAATATCAACATCCCCATATTCCTTCCCATCGGCTCTCTTCCAGGATATGTTTCTGTCACAGCAGGCTGCAATTATTACCGGTGCAGTCAGAAACCATGGTCTGTTATAAACCGCCTCAAGTCTCAGTTTAAACTCCGGGCTGCGGATAACAACAAAATTCCAGGGCTGATTGTTGCAGGCTGACGGAGCCCACCTTGCCGCTTCCAGCACCTTCAACACCAGTTCATCACTTACAGGCCTTTCCTGAAAACCGCGCACAGAGAATCTCTTCTTTATAAGTTCGATAAAATCCATATCCTCCTCACTTCTCTTCTTTTTATCCTTCGGGTAAACTCTGATTTTTTGGATTGTTTGTACACAAGGAGACTTAAAAAGAATTCGCCGCTATACTGTGCTATAGTATGGCGGCGAATAACTCTCAATACCGGTTCAACAGGTTATTCCTGATTCTGCAGTTTTTCCATCTCTCTCTTCAGCTTCTCGATTTCAGCATCGATCTGCTTCTGCTCCTCCTCCATCTGCTGCTGTACTTTTTCTATACCGGACTGGCCAACGATCTTCTGTACCGTTGCCAGAGCGTATTCGATATCATCCCGTACAGCATCGATTGACCGGGCAAAGAAAGCCGCACGGCCAAATTCGCGTGAGAATGTGAAGTATTCATCAAATTTGGCTAAATACTTATCCTGCTCGCTGCGAAGGCTGTCTACCTGAGAGCCCATAGTGGCAGTCTGTCCCACCATTGAAATGTTATCGACTTTATCAGCCATGAAATTGTGAGACATACGGTTGCTTTCATACTGCATCCGTGAGTAGTTAAGTGAATCCTCACTTGGTGTAGAAAGAGTTCTTATCTTCTCCGAAGCTGTTTTCAGAAGCGCGAGTGATTGCGCATACTGCTTCTGCAGGAGATGACCATATGCCTGAATCAGCATACCTTCACACTGCAGAATACCCTTCTGGGATGTTTTGCTGAGCAACTGTCCGGTAGAGATACAGTCGGTCCACTGCCTGGCCTTAAGCGCTGTCCACCCCTGCCCAAGCAGAGCATCCTCAGCATAGTAACTGCTGGTAGGCACCATTCTAAGCGCAACAACCGCTTTGGACAGTGTATTCTCTTCATAGAAGATATATCCCAGGAAAAGATATGATCTGTTAACCACTTCCTTCTGTGCAGGTGTCTCAGCTTTGGCCCCGACACAATTCTCCAGAGCCATTACAATCTCGCTCATATCTGAATCCAGACGGGCCCGTGCGATGGCAATTGCGTGCTGAGCGAAGATGTAGTCAGGATGTTCCTCAGGAACGATAGAGAGGACCTGAATTGCTTTCTGCAGGTCGTTTGTCTGCAGATGGGTCTGCCCCATCAGATAAGCACCATGAAAACGGAGCGAATCGGGAACATTGGGTTTACTCAGTTCAATGAACTGATTTGTTACATTTGAAAAATCACCATTGCGGTAGTAAACTCTCATGAGACCCAGATCAGCATGAGGAACAGCAGTACTGAGCGGGAACTCCTTCTTGGTGTTCTCGTAGTTCTTTATTGCCATCTCTCTCATGTCCAACTCTTCCTGACAACTGGCACGATAGTACTGTACCCAGTCGTTCTTGAAGAAATCGGGGAATTCAACAAGGATGCGGCTGAAAATGAAGAAGGCATCCCAGTATTTCTTTTCGGAATACAGACGACGGGCTCTGTTGTAGAGTTCGTTTGGAGACAGGCTTGCAAGACGTGCCATTCTTCTGGCAAAAACCTCTTCTCTGTGTTTCCCTACATCCATCCGGAAATAGATGCTATGCCCTGTAGCATCATTCTGTGCCTCAGTCATGATATTGTACTGATAGAGGGCTTCCAGGTCACGTCCGGCATTGACAGTCGGGATATTGATTCCGAATGCCAGACCCCAGTAATCGATTGCATCCTCATCAAAACCAAACTGAAGGTAGAGCTTGAACATGCGCAGAAGCCATGCACCCAGTTTCAGATTGATATCCCATTCTATCTTTTTTGCCAGACTCAGCCCTCCATCACTGAGCTTGAATTCATCCTTTGCAGCCCAGAAATCTTTAATATCAATATCGAGCGCACTCTCAAGCCTTCTTTCCCAGTAGTTGGCAATCCATGACAACTTGATATCCCTTGAATACTGGCCTGTGCTCTTAAAATCCGGCATATAGGATTTTCCCATTGTGGGAGCGACAAGGTTTATGGTGGAAAGCCCAAGCACATGGTCCCCGAGTAAAGCATGACGGAGCAGGCGGTAGGTAATCCCGATATCGATTCCTGTTCCCCTCCTGGGATCACCAAAATAACTGGAATAAGCTAAGTTGAAATTGATACCGGCAGAGAGCTTATCCCAGAAATGCCATGCGTAGGAAAGCATTATAAATGCATTCAGGTTTGCAAGAGAAGAATCTCCCGGGACAACCTGGCCGCTCAATGATTCTTTACCTGCAGTTACAGTACCCTCCGGAGATCCCAGAACCGTTACTCCCACCGACTGATAAAGCCCGATAGGAACAACAACACCAACTTCCACATGTTTGAACTCTCCAGACAGTATAGGAGCAAAGGCTACCCTTATGGAGACGTAATTTTCTTCTGTCATCAGGGCCGCATTGGTCAGCGGCGAATGATGAGCTATCATGTCACGCCAACGCTGAGTAAGAAGGTATTCACCTGCCAGACCATCCGCCCGCACAGTTTGCAGGCTGGTCAGCAGAAAAAGGAAAGGTAGTATTACCCCGTAATTAGTCCTTCTAATTAACATCTCCCGCCTCTCTCCGTTTTTTGTATTTAGAAAAGAACCGATGTTTATCTCTGTATTGCAACTTTAATATTGCCAATTCTGGTCTTTCTGGCGACGTCTGTGGTTACCACTCTTACAAGGTAAATCCCTCTTCCGACAAGCCGACCGTTGTCATTGGTCCCGTCCCAGTAAATTCCGTAATCATTCCCGGCAGCCTTGAACACGTACAGATTTGACCTCACGATGTTCCCGACAGCATCATAAACAACCGCTTTCCCAAAAGTGCTGTCAACAGGGCCAGGAATCTCCTGCAACGGTTTACCCTTGACCTGAATTCCTATTACAGTCCCATAATCCTTATTGGCAAATTCAACAGCAACCTGCTTCTGAATCACAGGAGCATAATAATTCTGAACTGCAGTAGAAATCTTTGTCTTCTGCGGTATAAAAGGATTATTGCTGGGAATATAATTTATACTCACAGCACCCCACTCCACTGGAGCTTTACGTCCATTAGCCGGCGGACTGTTTGATGCCTTATCTTTTACATTTCCCGATGATGCCAGTTGGATACTGTCTCTGTCGGTCTCGACACTTATTTTATCGGAAACAACCAGCAGTGCTGTACTGTCATCCAGAATAGAAATCGAGGAAAAGGCACCTGAAACACGGGTTCCACCACGGTAATAGAAGAAAACATTATTGGGATCAGGATTGGGAGGCCAGTTTACAAGCTCACTGATTGTTGCTTTTATGGTATCGGGTGTTCCGGATGAACTCTGCTGGCTTCTCAGAGCACCGGGATAGTAAAGAGCCCTGCTTACAACTGGACCGGCTCCATCCGTACAGACATAATCGTGTACCGCTACCAGGTCAGTTCCACCCTGGATGGAAAGACGTGGTGTCCAGCCAGTCTGAAATTCACCACCAGTTTTCTCTTTTAAATACACACTGAAAGTGTTCCCGCCTGAGGCCCTGATACTGTCAATAGTGAATACTACCCCTCCATTTACAATCCGGAAAAGAGGAATCATATCATCTGTGATTACAACCGAGGCGTCAAATGTCAGATCGATTCTATCAAGATAGCCGTTTCCATTATTATCCCTTGTCACAGCCGAACTCAGCTCGATCTGAGTTGTCCTGACCATCACATTAACAACCGCCGGTATCAGATTCGATTCAGTGACTCTGATCTGGGTCAATCCGCCGTTTACCTTTCCCACGACCGCCTGGTATTTGTTCCCCTCCGGAGTTACAGTTGCCACCTGCGGATTTGTACTCTGCCACTGGGCATTATCCGCAAAGCGGATAAAATTACCCAGACTGTCCCGTACAACAGCATATAAAGTTGCACTGTTTACATTCTCAGGGATCAGCAGTGAATCAAGACTGCTGTCTGTCGTCTGGATAATATCGGGGGTCTGCTGGATTGTTATATGATGCGGTTTCCCGGGGCCGATGTAAAGCCTCACTGAAGCAATTGCCGGAGCCTGAGTAGGATCGTTGGGATTAACAAAACGCGCCGTAAGGGTCACCGTGCCAAACGCTTTGGTGGGAAGAAGCTGTGCAATACCATCAGTCTGGGAAATTAAAGTGACATTTCCATCTGCACCGGTTAACTCCCATGTAACAAGACTATCCCACTCCGGTTTCCAGACACTACTGTCAAAAACATGTGCATAAACATTGAATAATTCCCCGACACGGATTGTATCGCCCCCCCCCATAGGTATATTCCCATTGACATCCGGTGCTCCCGGCTTGGAATAAAGTCTCAGTATTGCAGGAGGAGTAAAGAGGTTTGTCGATACTCTGATTGTGCTGTTGGTTGTATGACGCTCAGCATAGAAGAAATCGAAAGGATACTTTACGCCTTCAACCAGGCCATACTCAGAGGCAATATTATCCAGATTAATAGTGCCGGCTTGTGAACCATGTATCCCGCCAAGATCCATGGCCAGTTTTCCATTGATAAACGCCCAGACATCATCATCACCAAGGAAGTTAAACGTCAGTCCCTTCTTGTAGGTAAAAGTCGTATGAAGTTCCATGGTGAAGGAGAAGTTGTGACGATATCTGGCAGGCTCATCACCAAAGCCCTTGCCATCGATCCAGAAAAACTCCGGAGTACCGTTTCTTCCACTCCGCTCAAACTCGTATACACCATCACCGACATGAATAAAAGGAAGAGAATCTACGATAACGATGTTTTTAAAGGCTGTATCATGTTCGAGTGTTACTATACTATCCAAAGTGCCATTTCTGTCTGCGTAAACCGGGGCAGTAAAATCATCCGGAGTCCAGGGGCGGAACCATTTGTGGACATAATAGTTAAAAAACGGGCTTGGACCCAGAACCGGTTTGCGGTCAGCCGAGAGTGTATCGGCCACCATGCCCAGTTTAAGGCCCCCATTGTGATCAGGCTCAAATTCGGGATTACTTCCGTCCGCATGAAAATCGTAGAAAGTCACCTGAATCCACATAGTGTCAGGATACTGCTGTGAAAAAGCAGACGACATCATAAGAAGAATTGGGAAAAAAAACAGGGTAAAGCGTTTCATAACCCCCCCCTTCTGCGAGCAAAAAAAGCGTTTAAATTGCAGAATTTTATGCCTTGACCCATATTTTCCCTCTTAAATGATGCTACAATCTCTGAAGGATTGCTTTTACTTTTGCATTCTGTCCACCTTCATTAATATACATCTCAAAGAACTTTTTTGCTTTTTTTTCATCTTTTTTAATATAATATATAGTCCCGATATGCCTGAAAGCCTCCAAAGCCTGTGTTTTATCGATCTTCACAGCCCTCAGATAAGCTTCCAAAGCATCATCATCTTTCTTCATCATCCTGTACTCATGCCCTAAAGCCATGTAAAGCATCACATTTTTCTTGTTCTGTCGGATACCTTCCTTGATAGTTTCTATGGCTTTTTCATGATCTTTGCTTTTGCTTGTGATACGGGCAATACAGTAGTGAACATCCGGATGATCCGGTTGCCGTCGCAGGACCTCCTGATAAAGATCCATCGCTGTAGGATAATCCTGAGATCCCTCATAGGCTTTCCCCAGATCCAGAATCAACTGGACATTGTCAGGATCACCAGCCATAGCCATTCCGAAATACGTGATAGCATTTGAATACTTACGCCTTGCCAGGCTTATTCTTCCGGCTGCATACTGAACTTCCGACACATTGGGAATCATCTTCAACGCCTTGGCAAAATCAGCCATCGCCTGTTTGAGGTTTTTCTCGGCCTCAGCTATCTCTCCGCTGGCAAGATAGTACCACCCGGTCTTATTACTTGTGTTTCTGGCCAGTATCGCCTTAGCTTCAGGGATATTATTGTTCTTAAGATGAATATTACAGAGCCGGTACAGAGCTTCCCCATTACGCGGACTCTTGGTTGTGATAGTCTGGTAAATATCTCTGGCCTGGTCTAATTTTCCCAGCTTGTAATATGACTGAGCCAGTTTAACCGAAGTTACCTCATCGTACTCCATTGTGTTTACCACGGTCTGGAGATGCTTTGAGGCATTACGGTAATCCATCTCCTCGAAATAAATGTCCCCCAGAGCCACAAAACAATCATTACAGGATTTGTCGGCCAGAATCGCATTTTCCAGAACCTGCTTCGCGGTGTCGTTTTTACCCGTTGCCCTGTAAAGCAACCCGGCCCATCTAAGTGCAGCTGGCGGGGCCTTGTCCACCATCACAACCGGTCGAATGGTCTTAAGCGCGTTTTCAAAAGAACCAACCCAGTAATAGGCCTCTGTCAAACTGATCCGATAATTGGAGTTCGAAGGCTCTCCGCTGACAGCCCGGTAAAAATAGTTGATCGCTTCCTTGTATTGACTCTGCATGGAAAGACAGGTGCCAAGCATGTAGTTGGCCTCTATGTGACCTGACTGAAGACTGACAGCTTTACGAAGATAACCCTCTGCTTTTGCAAAATCCTTCAACTGGTAATAGTAACGGGCAATCTGAAACTGCAGGTCCGCATTTTTCGGAGAACAGGTGGCTGCAGACTTTAACTGTGACAGCCACTTTTCGTTGTTGCCAAGCTTCTCGTAGATCTGGGCCAGTTTTATATGCAGATCGGTATCACATTTCTTCAGCAAAGATGCTTCCTCAAGCACCTTCGCAGCATCGGCTGTCTTCGAAGCAGCAAGGAGCAGATCCGCCAGTTCCATGCGTATCTGGACATTTTTACTGTCAAGCTGGGCCCATCTGATAAGAAGATCTGTCAACTGCTTGCTGTTTTTGGTTTCCCTGTAACATCCGGCAAGCATATCTATGATTTCAATGTCCTTGCTGTTGATCTCAAGGGCTTTGACCAGAGGATTCACGGCGCTTGAAAGGTCCGAGGCTCTCACATATGCTATTCCGATTTTCTTGAGGAGATCGAAATTGCTGCCCATCATTGTAGATGCTTTCTCGAGGGTTTTTGCCGCTTCAGCATACTTCTTCTGCTCAAAGTAAAGATTTCCAAGCTCATACCAGGCAGCGGAATCCCTCCC
>DAOTAZ010000046.1:0-14300 GCA_035382965.1 Chitinispirillaceae bacterium
TGGCCCACATTCATACGGGAGGGAACACCGAGAGGATTGAGAATGATATCCACCGGTGTGCCATCAGGCAGATACGGAAGGTCTTCGACCGGGAGAATCTTTGAGATCACACCCTTGTTTCCGTGACGTCCTGCCATTTTGTCACCGACAGAGAGCTTGCGCTTCTTGGCGACATATACTTTGACAAGCTGAAGCACTCCGGGCTTCAGTTCATCACCACGTACGACCTTGTCGATTTCTTTGTCAAGCTTATCCTCGAGTTTCGCAATCAGGTCATTTGCCCTGTAAAGAACCTCTTCAGCCTTGCGGTTCTTGGCAGGCTCGCGGCAGAGGCCGTCTTTAAAGGAGATATTGCGGAAATCGAGTTTGGACAACAGCGACTTGGTCCATTTCTTTCCAGCCGGAACGATCACTTCTCCGGTATGGAAATTAGTGATTTCCCCAGATGTGGTATCGGTAAGGAATTCGACAAGCTTCTCCATCCGTACCTTTTCGATCTCACTGATCTGTTTTGAGATCTCAGCCTTAAGCTCGTCGATACGCTTCTTGTCTTTTTTCTTTGAACGTTTATCGCGTTCTTTCCTGGAATAGATCCTGGTGTCGATTACGGTACCCTTGAGTCCCGGAGGAGCTTTCAGAGAGGAATCACGGACATCTCCCGCTTTTTCCCCGAAAATCGCTCTCAACAGACGCTCTTCAGGTGAAAGCTCGGTCTCACCCTTGGGTGTAACTTTACCTACCAGAATATCTCCGGCTTCCACTTCAGTACCGATCCTTATGACCCCGTTCTCATCGAGGTTTTTCAGGGCATCTTCACTTACGTTCGGAATTTCACGTGTCAATTCTTCCGGGCCGCGCTTTGTGTCCCGCACCTCGGTCTCGAAAACTTCGATATGTACCGACGTGTAAACATCTTCCGCCACTAGCTTTTCAGAAATGATGATCGCGTCTTCGAAGTTGTACCCGCGCCATGGCATAAATGCCGCTGTCACGTTTCTACCAAGGGCAAGCTCCCCGTCCTTGGTAGCATGACCATCAGCAAGTGTATCTCCGGCTTTCACCTTCTGACCGACCTTGACACATACTTTCTGATTGATACATGTATCCTGGTTGGATCTTTCGAATTTGACAAGTTCGTAGGTGTCAAACTCAGTAAGACCAAGGACATCATCTCCTGCCTTATCCTTAACCTTGCGCACCACGATCCTGGTTGCATCGACCTTCTCGACCACACCGGGATTCTTGGCAACGATCATGCATCCGGAATCTTTTGCCGCACGGCTCTCCAGACCTGTACCCACAAAGGGCGGTTCTGTTCTAAGAAGCGGCACAGCCTGACGCTGCATGTTGGATCCCATCAAAGCACGGTTAGCATCATCGTGTTCAAGGAAGGGAATCAATCCCGCGGCAATACTTACAAGCTGCATCGGAGAGACATCCATATAGGAGATCTCCTGCGGTGATACAACCGGAAAGTCGCCCCTGTAACGGGCAAAAATCATCTTTTCAATAAACTTCCCTTTTTCATCAACCGGTGTATTGGCCTGTGCAATTATGTGATTGTCTTCCTGATCAGCAGTGAGATAAACAATATCTCCGGTCAATGCGCCGTTTTCAACTTTCTGATAGGGAGTTTCAATAAAACCGAACTCATTTACTCTCGCGAAAGTGCTGAGAGATGCGATCAGACCGATGTTGGGTCCTTCAGGAGTTTCAATGGGACAGAGACGTCCGTAATGAGTATGATGAACGTCACGCACCTCAAAACCGGCTCTTTCACGGGTCAATCCACCCGGCCCCAGAGCACTGACACGGCGTTTGTGTGTAAGCTCAGAAAGCGGGTTTGTCTGATCGAGGAATTGTGAGAGCTGGCTGGAACCGAAGAATGCCTGTACCACAGTAGAAACTGTGCGTGCATTGATCAGATCCTGCGGAGTTACATTCTCTGTATCCCTCAGACTCAGACGCTCTTTTATGGTGCGGACCATTCTTGTGAGTCCGACTGTAAACTGGGCCGAAAGAAGTTCACCAACTGAACGTACCCGGCGGTTTCCAAGATGGTCGATATCATCGATATAACCAACACCATCATTGAGTCCGATCATGTATTTAAAAGCCGCGATGAAATCATCTTTGGTCATTGTGGTGATATCATCGGCAGGAGCAACACCCAGACGGGTATTCATGCGATAACGGCCCACACTTCCCAGATCATAACGCTTCTCATCGAAGAAAAGGCGCTGAATCAGATTGCGGGCGGTTTCGACATTCGGCGGATCACCAGGACGCATTGTGGCATACATGTAAAACAATGCTTCCTCTTCCGACTTTGTCGGATCGGCACTGAGGGTGTTTCTGATAATCATGTTTTCAGGATTAGAAACATCCTTGAGTACCTCAACGAAATCGATGCTGTTCTGAACCAGTTTCTTCCATCGCTCTTCGTTGATAATTTCATTGGCATCTATGATGATTTCGCCGGTATCTTCATTAAAAACTGTTCTTGCATTTACACTTCCGAATATCTTCTCCCGGTTTTCATCATTTACTGCAAGTCTTACAGTATCATGAAACAACCCAAGTATCATTTCATCACTTGAGTATCCCAGGGCACGCAGAAGAATAGTGGCAGGCATCTTTTTGCGCCTGTCAATATTTATTGTCAACACATCATCAACATCAAGCAGGATCTCCACCCATGAACCGCGTTGAGGGATAATTCGGGCAGTAAGAAGTTTTTTTCCGTTTGGATGAATAACTTCGTCAAAAGTTATTCCCGGGCTGCGATGCAACTGGCTAACGATGACTCTTTCGGCTCCGTTTATTACAAACGTTCCCCGCTCGGTCATAAGCGGGATCTCGCCTATATAAACCTCATTACTGATTTTCTCCACGAATTTTTTGGTTTCCCCGTCCTGCTCATAAACCAGCAGAGACATATCAACCTTCAGCGGAGCAGCATAGGTCATACCCCGTTCTTTACATTCTTTAAGAGTATATTTGGGGATTCCCAGCTTGTATCCATCATATTCAAGAGAGTAGTATCCCTTGACATCATTAACCGGAAATAAACTCTGAAAAGCCCCGTGTAGTCCCTGTTTCTTCCGCAGACGCGGAGGAGTATCGGGTTGCAGAAACGCTTCGTAAGACCTTGTCTGGATCTCAAGAAGATTAGGAAGATCCGCCACCCTTTTTATACGGGAATAGCTTTTTCTTTCAACCATTCGCACATCCCCTCAATGTTAAGCCACAAGCGTGGCAAAAAAAGTAAATAAATGACACGAAACACCCTGTCAGGTGTTTCGTGTCATATCTGACTTGTGAAATTTTGAATGTGAGTACGCGTGATTTGAACACGCCTTTCCAAAGCAGGTTTATTTGATTTCGACAGTTGCCCCGTTTTCTTCGAGCTTCTTCTTAAGAGCCTCAGCATCATCCTTGCTGATACCCTCTTTAACCGGCTTTGGTGCACCTTCAACCAGGTCCTTTGCTTCCTTCAAACCTAATCCGGTTGCCTCACGTACTACCTTGATAACCTGAATCTTTTTATCGCCAGCAGTTTTCAGAATCACGTCAAATTCGGTTTTTTCTTCAGCAGGCGCGGCTGCAGCAGCAGCGGCAGGAGCGGCAGCAACAGCAACAGGAGCTGCAGCTTTGACGTCAAATTTTTCCTCGATAGCCTTGATCAGGTCGGAGAGCTCCAGGACGGTCATCCCGCCAATCGCCTCGATAATTTCTTCCTTATTTAAGGTAGCCACAATGAACCTCCGTTGAAATGAGATGAATAATTCGTTTTTTATTTTCGTTTATTGCTCAGCGCTCTTTTTGTCCTTGAGCGCAGTGAGAGTACCGGTAAGCTTGGATAAAATCCCGTTAAGTGCAGCAGCGAATTTACCCATGGGAGCCTGGAGGCAACCCAGAAGCTGTGCAAGAAGCTCTTCGCGGCTTGGAATATCGGCAAGCTTTATAGCATCTTCGGCACTGAAATATGTTCCATCAACAAAAGCCAGTTTCAAGCCCAGAAGTTCTTTATTATCCTTCTGGAAGTCCCTTATAATCTTCGCCGGAGCAGTTCCATCCTTCGGAGCAACCGCAACCGCAGTGGGACCCTTGAAATGAGGCATCAGATCTTCTTTCCCGACCCGCTTTGCCGCCTCTCTGGCCAGAGTATTTTTTACCACTACAAACGTGATTCCCTTTTTACGGAAATCAGAACGAAGCCTGGTAACCTTCTCTACATCGATTTTGTTATTATCAGCGAGATAGATTCCGCTTGCGTCCCGGAACTTCTTCTCCAGTTCCTCTATGACCGTTGTTCTTTCAAGTCTTGTTGACATTGCGCCCCAAACCCTTTTTGCAGTTTCCTACTTTAAATCGTTCTGGTTGATTTTTATCCCCTGCCCCATCGTGCTGGTGAGGCTGACTTTCTTAATGTACTGGCCTTTTGCCGTTGCCGGTTTGGCCTTCAGAACAGCCTCCATGAAAGCTTTTGTATTTTCCAGAATCTTTTGAGATTCGAAAGAAAGCTTCCCAAGCGGAGCATGAAGAATACCAGCTTTATCGACACGGAACTCTACTTTACCTTTTTTCATTTCTTTTATGGCCTTGCCGATATCCATAGTAACTGTACCCACTTTGGGATTAGGCATGAGGCCCCTGGTTCCAAGAATTTTTCCCAGCTTTCCAACCACTTTCATCATATCGGGAGTAGCCACAACAGCATCGAATTCAAGCCACCCGCCCTTTATCTTTTCAGCCAAGTCGTCACCGCCAACGTAGTCGGCACCAGCCTCCCTGGCTTCAGCTTCCTTTTCACCCTGTGCAAATGCAAGTACTCTAATGGTTTTACCCAGACCATGAGGAAGAACTGCCGCACCTCTTACAGCCTGATCGCTTTTGCGGGAATCAACTCCCAGGACAACCGCGATTTCTACTGTCTCATCAAACTTTGTGAAGGAGTTTGACTTAAGAAACTCAATCGCCTCAAGAGCACCATACTCTTTAAGTTTGTCAACTTTTTTATAAACCGCATTGTATTTCTTACCGTGTTTCATGAAAAGACTCCCTTGAATTTTTCAGGCTTCAGCCCTCAGTCGGCGATATTGACTCCCATGCTTCTGGCAGTACCCATAACTGTGTTCATAGCGGCTTCCACACTTGCAGCATTGAGATCGGCCAGTTTCATCTCCGCAATTTTCCTGACCTGTGCCTTTGTAAGAGTGCCGATTTTTTCTTTGTTGGGAACTCCAGACCCCTTTTCCTTTCCTAATTCTTTCAGGATAAGAACAGCAACAGGCGGGGTTTTTGTGATAAATGTAAATGACCTGTCGGAATAGACAGTTATCACAACCGGAATAGTAAGTCCCGGGGAATCCTTTGTACGGGCATTGAAAGCCTTACAGAATTCCATGATATTGACACCCTGCTGTCCAAGCGCCGGCCCGACCGGAGGTGCAGGATTTGCGGCACCACCGGGTATCTGCAGTTTGATTTGACCAACAATTTTCTTAGCCAATTTAATACTCCTGTTATCAACTTATTGGGGTAACATGCATGAAGTCAACTTCTACCGGAGTTGATCTGCCAAACACGCTCACCATAACTTTGATTTTGCCTTTTTCCGGATGGATTTCATCCACTACCCCGTCAAAATCCTTGAAAGGTCCTTCCTTGATCTTTACAGCATCACCTATCTCAAAAGGCACTTCGGAAATCTGCTGACGAGAGATTTTCTCGGTCTGTCCGAGGATCCTGCGAACCTCTTCATCACGAAGCGGCTGAGGCTTATTTCCACCAATAAATCCGGTCACACCAGCAGTGCTGGTCACCGCATGCATTGTCTCTTTTGAAAGCTCCATTTCCACCAGGACGTAGCTGGGAAAAAACTTACGGGTAGTTTTTAACTTTTTTCCGTTTTTTACCTGCACGACATCCTGAGTTGGCATCAGTACCTGCTTTATCTGATCCCCCATCTCACCGGACTGGATCAGTTCACTGAGGTATTGATGAACCTTGGTTTCCTGCCCGGAATATGTGTGGACTACATACCATCTTGCCGCCATCGGAAGCCTCTGTTACATACCTGATTTAAGGAACAGCCCGACAACAAACAACAAGAGCTTGTCACAGGCATAAACAAAAAGCGATACCACAATACTCAACACCACTACGAGCATGGTGGCACCAGTAACCTCGTTCCTGTTGGGCCAGCTTACTTTGGCCAACTCTGAACGGACATCTTTGAGATACTGAATAAACTTCTGCATGATTTACACCATTTACAGGCCTGGAGGGACTCGAACCCCCAACCAACGGTTTTGGAGACCGCTACTCTACCAATTGAGCTACAGACCTAACTTTTGGTTAAAATCCGCCCGACATCCCTTCAGGCAGCGTAGAGCTACTTGGACTCCTTATGAACAGTTCTCTTCCGTTCGAAAGGACAATACTTTTTAAATTCCACTCTTCCGGAATGTTTCTTCTTGTTCTTTGTAGTCTCGTAGTTACGCTGCTTGCATGATGTACATTCAAGCGTTATCTTGTCTCTTGGCATACAATAATCGCTTTATTCGTCGTTAACGGATTATTCAATAATTTCAGTGACAACACCTGCGCCAACTGTGCGTCCGCCTTCGCGAATCGCAAAACGCAGCTCTTTTTCCATAGCTATGGGAGCGATAAGCTCAACTTCAAGCTGTGCATTGTCACCAGGCATGATCATCTCGACTCCCTCGCCCAGTTTGATGCTTCCTGTAACGTCAGTGGTTCTGAAATAGAACTGCGGACGATAGCCAGGGAAGAAAGGAGTGTGACGTCCACCTTCTTCTTTTGACAGAACAACAACCTCTGCCTTGAATTTCTTATGAGGTGTAATTGAGCCTGGTTTTGCCAGAACCATTCCACGCTCGATATCATTTTTGTCTACACCACGGAGCAGAGTACCGATATTGTCACCAGCCTGAGCCTGATCAAGCAGCTTGCGGAACATCTCCACACCGGTAACAACAGACTTGCGTGTAGGCTTAAGACCCACAATCTCGACCTCATCACCAACCTTGACAGTTCCACGCTCCACACGACCTGTAGCAACTGTACCACGACCGGTGATAGAGAAAACGTCTTCAACCGACATAAGGAAAGGTTTGTCAACTTCACGCTGAGGAGTCGGAATAAAGCTGTCGATAGCAGCCATAAGTTCAAGAATCGGCTTTGACTTCTCCGGATCTTCAGGATTGGTCAGAGCAGCAATAGCACTTCCTCTGATTATGGGAGTGTCATCACCAGGGAATTCATATTTTGAAAGGAGTTCACGGATTTCCAACTCAACAAGTTCCAGAAGCTCCGGATCATCGACAACGTCAACTTTGTTAAGGAAGACAACGATTCTGGGTACACCGACCTGACGGGCCAGAAGAATGTGTTCACGTGTCTGAGGCATGGGACCATCAGCAGCACTTACAACCAGAATCGCTCCATCCATCTGTGCAGCACCGGTGATCATGTTTTTGACATAGTCAGCATGTCCGGGACAGTCAACGTGGGCATAGTGACGATTTTCGGTTGAATACTCAACATGTGAAGTTGCAATGGTCAAAATTTTGGTCTCATCGCGACGTCCCTGAGATTCGGACGCTTTCGCAACTTCATCGTAGGAAATGGCTTTGGCCAGACCTCTGGCTGCCATAACACGGGTGATAGCGGCAGTAAGTGTTGTCTTGCCGTGGTCAACGTGTCCGATCGTACCTACATTAACGTGGGGTTTGGAACGATCAAATTTTTCCTTTGACATGGAAAACCTCTCAGTACATGGTGGATGTTTAAAATATCAGTTAATTAAATCGAAACCTTCCAGAACATCACTTGTTTTCTTTATAAGCCCACGAAGGGACTCGAACCCTTGAACCTCATCCTTACCAAGGATGTGCTCTACCTACTGAGCTACATGGGCACTAAAAGCGGGCAATGAGATTCGAACTCACAACAGCCACCTTGGAAGGGTGGAGCTCTACCATTGAGCTATGCCCGCCTGAAATTTCAAAATGGGCAGGGGTGGTTTCGAACCACCGTAGGCCGGAGCCAATGGATTTACAGTCCATCCCCTTTAACCACTCGGGCACCTACCCATATCCTGGAGCCGATGGAGGGACTCAAACCCCCGACCATTCGATTACAAGTCGAACGCTCTATCAACTGAGCTACATCGGCAAAATATACGAGAAAAGTCTTTCAAATATAATTAAGGTTATAAATGAAAGTCAAAAAAAATATCATCAACTTTTCCTGGAAACCTTGTCGACAATCCCATACTTCCTGGCTTCCTCTGCCGACATAAAGAAGTCCCTGTCGGTATCCTCGACAATTTTCTGAATCGGCTGTCCGGTATGGTCAGCAAGAATCTGGTTGAGATTGTCCCTGATACGGAGCATCTCTTCGGCCTGAATCTGAATATCTGATGCCGGACCGAACATATTACCGGAAATCAATGGTTGATGAATCAGAACACGGGCATGCTCCCATGCCTGCCTCTTGCCTTTTGTCCCGGCACAGAGTATAACCGCAGCCATGCTTGCAGCCTGCCCCATACACACAGTCACCACATCGGATTTTGCATGAAGCATGGCATCGTAAATCGCCAGTCCTGATGAGATCACTCCACCAGGGCTGTTAATGTAAAGAGTTATATCATCATTATTCTGCCCGTCGAAGAACAGTATCTTTTTGACAATCGATTCCGCCGATTCGTCGTTTATCTCACCCCAGAGAAAAATCTCTCTGCGCTTGAGAAGCTGTTCTTCCATCTCCTGACCAGTAAACATTTTTCTCATTTGTTTCACGAATTCACTATTCTGATCCTTACCCATCAGCAAGGCCTCCTTTTAAATGTCTTTTAATAAAGCCGTTTTTTCCGGATCGTCAATTACCGCTGAAGGGATACTGCATTCTGTTGTCCCATCCGGCAAATCCTTTACCACAATCCCAAGCCCGGAAAAGCCGTTACGAATCCGATCCGCGACAGAAAAATCTTTTCTGGCACGCGCATCGGCCCGTTCCTGAAGCAAAGCAATTAGACTGCTCCGGACCGTATCGGATAATTGCGTCCCGGCATCCAGTTTTATTTTTTTACCACGCGCATCGGTAATAACCTCGATATGGCGTTCCGGCACACTTAACAGATCCAGTCCCAGAACCTCATCAGCCCTGCGGATACTCTCTCGCTTGATTTTTGCATCAACTCCAGTGTCATGGAGCAGATCCCAGAGTGAGGCAAGGGCCCTGGGCATGTTTAAATCATCACGCACATGATGGAAAAAAGTCTCTAACGCCTCCTCTGTCTCCACATCCCCTGCTTCCTCATTTCCTGAAGCCGGCGGAACCGCTTTACGAAGGTTTTCAAGACTTCTGGCAGCAGCCTTTACTCCCTCCCATCCAAAAGCCAGAGGACTCCTGTAATGAGCGGTAAAACAGAACATCCGGTAAGCAAGAGGCGGAATCCCCTGATCGCGCAGAGTATCCAGAGTCACAAAATTCCCGCCTGACTTGGCCATTTTTCCTTTTTCTATTACCAGAAACTCTCCATGAGCCCAGTACTTGACAAATTTCTTCCCTGTTGCGGCTTCTGATTGAGCAATTTCATTTGTATGATGAACCCGGACATGATCTGCTCCGCCGCAATGGATGTCAATCGGCAGAGGAAGATACGCCATCGACATCGCGCTGCACTCAATGTGCCAGCCCGGAAAACCCACTCCCCATGGACTGTCCCATTCCATCTGGCGCTTTACACCGGATGGACTGAATTTCCAGAGCGCAAAATCGGTAACAGACCTCTTCTCTCCCATCTCAACACGCCCACCAGCCTTCAGGCTTGCTGGGTCGATCCCGGCAAAATCACAATAGGAGGGAAATTTGGTTGTATCAAAGTAAATGCCGTCTGATGTGCGGTATGTAAAACCTCTTTTTTCCAGTTCAGAGACAAGCCCGATCATCTGAGAAATATGCTCAGTGGCCTTTGGCATGACATCGGGTTTAAGAATATTCAAATCCTTAAGGTTGTCCAGAAATTTGCGGGTATAAAAATCCGCTATATCCCAGACAGTCTTACCCTCACGGGCAGCCCCCTTTTCCATTTTATCCTCACCGGTATCGGCATCTGATGTCAAATGTCCCACATCTGTGATATTCATCACGTGTCTGACATTGTAACCTGAGGCAAGAAGAGCACGCTTGAGCACATCCTCAAATACATAGGTCCTCAGATTTCCGATATGGGCATAATTATAGACTGTCGGGCCGCAGCAATACATCCCTACAGGATCATGAAGCGGTTCGAAAAGTTCCTTTTTTCCGGAAGCTGTATTATATAGGTAAAAAGGCTTTCTCATTTAAAACTCCAGTACCACCTTGCCTGCGCCCTCTGTGATGGCACCAATGACTGTCGGCTCAAAACCAGCCAGCTCGGGAGCTTTCATAATCACATCAACATCGGCCTGATCTACAGCTATGCAGAGTCCTATCCCCATGTTGAATGTATGGTACATCTCTTCCGCCTCAACATTTCCCTCTTTCTGCATCCATGTAAAAATAGGATCCGGTTTCCATGAACCGGTTGTTATGACCGCATTGCAGTTTTGAGGAAGAATTCTGTCGACATTATCCTGAAACCCGCCTCCTGTAATATGGGCACATCCACGTATAATTTTCTTTTCCATATAAGGCAGCAGAGGAGTATATGCCCGATGAGGTCTTAAAAGTTCATGGCCAAAAGTGTTTCCAGTCTCTTCGAAAATGTCGCTGTACTTTTTACCGGCAACCTCTTTGACGATTTTACGCGCCAGGCTGTATCCGTTTGTATGCAGGCCGTTTGAACGCAACCCGATAAGCACGTTTCCCGGAACAATAGTACTGCCGTCAACGATTTTTTCTTTGTCAACTACCCCTACGATGCACCCGACAAGGTCATATTCACCTTCTCCGTAAAGATCAGGCATCTCTGCGGTTTCCCCGCCTATAAGTACGCAACCGTTGGCTTTACACGCAACAGTGAGCCCGGTAATGATACCCTCAAGTACCTCAGGAATAAGTTTGTTAAGCCCTATATAGTCCAGGAAAAACAGAGGACGGGCACCCAGCACAAGGATGTCATCTACACAATGATTTACGATATCCTGGCCAACAGTATTATGCACACCGGTCTCATGAGCAACCATCACCTTCGTACCAACACTGTCGGTAGAGGACACTAAAATCGGATTTTTCATCCCTGAGAGACCGGCAAGATCAAACATCCCCCCAAACTGACCGAATTTTCCAACAACATGATTGTTGAAAGTTGAGGAAACCAGTTCGCCGATACGAACCTTTGCTTTGTTCCAGGCTGATACATCAACCCCGGCATCAGAATAGCGTAATGGATTTGCCATAGTCTTTTTCCATGAAGAGAAGGGTTTAAGAAAGGTCTTCCCAGGTATTAGTGGAGATTTAAATCAGTTAAAAATAGGTTAGGAAGGGCGCGGAGTCAACCCGGATCGGAAGAATTGACAATAGATTCATGCCACGTCAGGCAATCCATCTCCAGCACATAAGCATCCCTCACAAGGTTGTATATTGTAGTACGTTTAAAGAAGGCATTTACATGAAAAATACCATACTTGTTACCACTCCCAGGGGGCTTTCTCCATATCTGAGAACAGAGATTGAATCCCTGGGATATCCAATCCACTGGGCAGGGCCATCCGGAGTGGAAACCGAGGGTGATTTTACCGATGCCATGGAGATGAATCTCTTCCTGCGCACAGCTCACCATGTACTCTACAGGGTGGGTAAATTCAGATGCAACAATCCTGATGAACTCTACAAACATATAAACCACATTCCATGGGAAACCATGATTCCCTCCAATGAGTACCTGAGCGTTGTCTCGAATGTACTCCACCCAAGCATCCGCGATACCCGGTATGCCAACCTGAAATCCAAAGATGCTATTGTTGACCGGATCCTTTCCCGTAAAGGCAGACGCCCGGATTCCGGCCCGGAAAAAACAGGTGCGGTGGTATCCATATTCTGGAAAGATGAAACCTGCTCGGTTTACATTGACACTTCCGGCGAACCGCTGTCAAAAAGAGGTTACCGCAAAATACCGCTCCATGCTCCTATGCAGGAGACCCTTGCTGCAGGAGTAATCAAAGCTTCGGACTGGCAGGGAAATGGCAATTTTATCAATCCCATGTGCGGAAGCGGAACTATCGCTATCGAAGCAGCGCTGATAGGACTGAAGATGGCTCCGGGAATTCTCAGAAAAAACTACGGTTTTTTTCACACCTTGCTTTTTAATAATGAAAGCTGGAAAGTTCTGAAACAAAAGGCATCATTTGCACAAGAAAAACAGATTAAGGGAAAGATCATTGCCACCGATAACAGCAGCGAGGCAATTGAAGCAGCCAGGAAAAACGCCAGAGCCGCGGGTGTTGAATCTCACATCGAATTCAAGGTTTGTGATTTCTCCGAAACCCCGATCCCGCCCGAAGGCGGTGTTGTGGTTATTAACCCTGAATATGGCATAAGATTAGGTGATGAGAAAAAACTGGAAGAAACCTACAGGAACATCGGAAATTTTCTGAAAAGACGCTGTCAGGGGTACAAAGGCTATGTCTTTACAGGGAACACTATGCTGGCCGGAAAAACAGGGTTGAAATCGAAGAGAAAGATTCCTTTTACAAGCGGGAAGATCGACTGCAGGCTTTACGAATATGAACTTTACGCAGGATCAAAAGAAAACCGGAATTCAATCACTTGAACTTAATAAGCGATGATAGAGTTTTTTTGCAGTGCCTCTTCCAAATACATCTCCGAATTCCCCAAGAAGTGACATCATGGTTTCTTCACGGCCGTTATTTGCAGCCCTGAAGGCTGCCAGTTCACGTTTCCCTTCTTTATGCTTCTTTAATGCTCCGAAAATACAGGCTCTCAGAAGATGTACAATTGCGGAATCTGTTGTCCGAAGATGCCACTCATCAAGCTCTTTCAGAGCATCCTGGAACTTTCCATCCCTGCAAAGATAAAAGACACGGATAATCAATTCCAGCCGGTTACATCGTCTGGACACTGAGAGCAGCCGTCTCTTGAGCAATCGAATGTCAACACCGGCATCTTTGCTCTCATAAAACCGGATAAGCCTGTGCAGTGCCTGGATATTCTCAGGGTCTCTTGCCAGAAGCTTTTTAAGAGTGTCTTCCACATCGGCTGATCTGCCCTCTTTTTCAAAAATGTCTGCAAGGAGCAGGTATGAATAGTAGTTACCAGGTGCGACAGCTATTTCCTGTTCCAGGCTTTTTATTGCCCGCTCAGTCTGCCCCATATTCAAGCAGGAGATCGCCAGGCTGTGATATGGTACATCGTACCTGTCATCCACTATTACTGCTTTGGAGAGCCATGAAACACTCTCCTGCGGAGAATTATTGTACTGATAGATCTGACCGATTAACAGGTAAACATCTGCAAGATCTCTGCTGTTCTCCTCGCTCTTATTCTCCATAAGTTCGAAGAACCTGGCCAGATCCTTGATCTTATCGAGAGTCTTTTCAGCTCCGTTGAGTTTACATTCTTCATAAGCCTTGTCTTCAATAATCTCCGACACATCCTCATAGGCGTATCTGCATTTCTTTACAAGATCGCAAAGCTCATCCAGAGACATGTTCCCGAAATCCGGAGCAGGCCTGTTCCGAACCTTTTTCACTTCAAGGACTTTTTTTCCCGGATCTGTTTTCTTTATCATCAGATACCCGCCACTGAAGAGATGCCTTTTAAAAAATCTTACTCTTAATAACTGTTCAGGTCAAGAATTCTGCCGGCTGAGGTGGATTTTATAAGTTAAAAGAGTTGACTTTCCTGCCGATTGATCTATGTTACCTTATTCCTCTTTCCTACGCACTCTCCACATCCATACGTGAGACTCTCTGCGAGCACGTTGACAGTTGAGCACCAGAAGAGGCAACCGGTCTGTTATTTTCTCTTGAGTTTCTTTGCAGGAGCAGACAGCAGATTTGAGAATCTCCCATCTGGTGTGTAAATATTAAGTGGTTTGAGGATAGTCTGGAAATCATTTATTACCCGGTCATAAGAGCCCTCCGGAAACAATACCCAGTTCGTAATATCATAATATCCTTTGTGAAGATCCCGGAGTTTGATTCTGTATCCGCAATCTGCGGCCTGAGAACGTGAAGACGGCCTCCTGAACACAAACGCGCTCCCTGAAAGAAGGGAATCTGGTATTGACGCCTGAAGAAGCCATCCATACCCGTTCA